>QCTC01000034.1 GCA_003211315.1 Prochlorococcus sp. AG-670-O17
AAAACATAAAAATATTAATAATAAATTTTTAAAAAGGTTAATTTTCATATTTTTCATTGTTGTTAGAAATTATTAACTAAAAATATAATAAGACATTAAAAGCAAACAAATAAATCCAATTACAAAAAATGCGTCTAAATTGTTTCTAGAAGAAATTTAATCTTGATAACTTTTACCAAACCACTTTCAAAATTAATTGCTCATTTTGAGAAATTTCCAGGAATAGGTCCAAGAACAGCTCAAAGATTAGCATTATTTGTTTTGAAACAACCTGAAAGTAGTATTAGAGATTTTTCTAAAGCATTATTAGAAGCACATAGTAATGTTGGCTATTGCAAAAAATGTTTTAATTTAACTTCAGAAGAAGAATGTGAAATATGTAGAAATACTGAGAGGAATCAAAAAATAATTTGCGTAGTAGCAGAAACCAAAGATTTACTGGCTTTAGAGCGATCAAGGGAGTTTAAAGGTACATATCATGTTATTGGTGGGTTGATTTCTCCAATGGATTCAATTAGTCCAGAATTGTTAGAGATCAGAAGTCTAGTGGAGAGAGTAAGCAAATCAGATATTGATGAAATAATACTGGCACTTACTCCAAGTGTAGAAGGAGATACTACAAGTCTTTATATTGGAAAACTACTAACTCCTTTTACTAAGGTTACCAGAATTGCTTATGGGCTTCCTATGGGAAGTGAACTTGAATATGTTGATGAAGTTACTTTAGCAAGAGCCTTAGAAGGAAGAACAAATTTAATTTAAAAATGGAAAATAAAAATCAGAATAAAGTAGAAAAAATTTTAAGGCTTCCTTCTTGGATAAAATTTCCTATTAGTAAAGCATCAGAATTTGAGAAGATGCAAAGACTTATTAAGAAGTCAAACATACATACAATTTGCGAGGAAGGGAGATGTCCTAATAGGGCCGAATGTTATGCGTCAGGAACTGCTACTTTTTTACTTGGAGGATCAATTTGTTCTCGTGCCTGTGCTTTCTGCCAGGTAAGCAAAGGTAAACCTAGTGTAATAAACAAATATGAAAGTATTCAAGTCGCAGAAGCCGTGAAAATTCTAAATTTAAAATATGTAGTCCTTACATCAGTAGCCAGAGATGACCTCCCAGATCATGGAGCTAATTTATTTGTGTCAACTATTAATCAGATTAGAAAAATTGATCCAAAAATTCAAATAGAAGTTCTTACCCCTGATTTATGGGGAGGTGGAAAAAATTTTGAAGATAAAGATAAACTTCAAAAAGATAGACTTAAAAAGATCCTAGAACTAGGGCCTATTTGTTTCAATCATAATCTTGAGACTGTGGAAAGGCTTCAAAAAGAAGTTCGAAGAGGTGCTAACTATAAAAATTCAATAAGCTTATTAGAAAAAGCAAAGTCTATTGCTCCTAATATTCAGACAAAATCAGGCATAATGCTTGGTTTAGGAGAAACATTAAAAGAAATAGAAACTACGATTCTTGATCTAAAAAAAGTGGATTGTGATCAAATTACAATTGGACAATATCTAAGACCTTCATTAAAGCATTTATCCGTTAAGAAATATTGGGAACCAAAGGAGTTTGAATATCTAAGAAGTTTTTGTAAGGAAATAGGGTTTAAAAAAGTATCTTGTGGCCCTTTAGTTAGAAGTAGTTATCACGCGGGTTAAACTTTTTCAATTAAAGAAAGTTTTTTTTCAATTTTGTTTAAGACATTGGAACAGTTTCCTTTCATTAGTGTGCCTGCACCTCCCCAAATTAGTCTTAAAGAAAGGTCTAATGGACTAGAACCAACTTCTTTTACTACTTTAAATCCAATAATCTTAAAGTATCTGACAAGTTTTTTACTATACCCTTCAGTATCATAAATGGCTAATAATCGGACTTTTTTACTTACTTTCATTTCGATAGCCCAAGCCATGGTAGCTGCCCATATCAATTCCGAAACAAATGGAGGAGAGTTACTCAAGATCCTTAATGTATCAAGTTGAATACCCTTTTTTTTAAAGTAAGTCCAGCCTTTCATCTCTCCCCAAATCTTTACGATATTATCTCTTTGTTCCGCGATAACAATCTTAAAAAAACATAATCCAAGAGTTTCTCTTACTTGTATTTTTATAACTAGGCCTAAGGAAAATGCAATTTTTTGTAATTCTTCAACCTTCATAATTATTATCAATTAAAATTAATCTTTACTAACTTTTTGATTTTTCTCTTTTAGTTTATTTATTTGCTTTTGCCTTTCTTCAAACCTTTTTCTGTCATTATCACTGAATTTATTTACACAAAAATGACATTGAATACCTTCTCGGTATTCTTCATTCTTTTGATCTTCTATAGAAATTGGCATCCCACATGCATGACAAATTGAGTATGAACCTTTTTTTAATTCGTGATCTAAAGCCACTCTTTTATCAAAAACAAAACATTCTCCTTCAAACAGGCTTTCTTCCTTTGAAATATCTTCGAGGTATTTTAGTATCCCGCCTTGTAAATGGAAGATGTTTTTGTAACCTTTCTTTTTTAATAAACTTGTAGCTTTTTCACATCTAATACCTCCAGTACAAAACATAGCTATATTTTTAGAATTTTCGTCGCCTAAATATTTTTCTAAATTATCATCCACCCACTCAGGAAATTCGCTAAAGTTTTTTGTATTTGGATTGATTGACTTATTAAAACTTCCTATGGATACTTCATAATGATTTCTAGTATCAATGACGATTGTATTTTGATCTTTAATTAATTTATTCCATTGAAATGAGTCAATATAAGTCCCTGCATCTTTTGATGGACTTATTTTAGGGACACCCATAGTTACTATTTCATCTTTAATTTTTATTTTTAATTTTTTGTATTAAAACTATTTAATTCAATATTTTTATTTAAAGGGAGAAGTATAGTATTTTTATTATTTATATCCTCTAATAACATAATATTAAATTCCATTAATAATAATTTTGCTAAGAACAAAAATAATCATCAATAATCTTGCTTGATAATGATGGCAAATCTACATGTGGAAGGTGACCACAATTTTTCAACCCTATAAAATTCAATTGCTCTATTTGTTTTATTTTATTAATTTCTTTTTTACCAAGAATGCGATCATTCTCTCCACAAATAGTTTTAATTGAAATATTTTGCATGTATTTATATGTCCCAGCAAATCCACCACTTTTGGCAAAAGAAGCTAACGAATTTCTCCAGCCGGAGCAACCTAAATGAATTGAGGCAATTTGTTCCTCCATTGAGCCAACACTTTTTTCTGGAAAAGCAAAAGCTTGCCTACAAAGACTCCTTCTTACTAGAGATAATCCTAAAAAGGAAGCTCCAATTTGGTTTAAGGGGAAAGGAATATTTTTCGCTTCTCCAAACAACCCTGCAGGAGATAAAAGAATTATCTTATCAATGAGATCTGGGATTTCTTTTGCTAAGTTTATTGCTACGGACCCTCCCATAGAGGCTCCAACAATCATCAACTGATTTTTTAATTTTAAGGTATTAATAATATCTATTAGATTAGAAATTATTTTACTAGGATTATATTGATTGGAAGCCATCCTAGGAGTAAATCCAAATCCCAATAAATCAGGAATTATTAATTGGAATTTATTTTTTAAAAATGGATATATTCTCCTAAATTCAAGAAAACTACTATCAAATCCATGTAAGAAAAGGATCGGTTGACCAGTTCCAACCATAACTACTGGAAATTCAGAAAAATTCCATTTTTTATTAAGTTTTATCCAATTAACATCGTTAGATATATTTAACCCTAATGGATCTTCTAAAGAATTTTTGACTTTTTCAAAGTAATCAATATTCAGCTTATTAAAATCATTATAAAAGTTCTTATTCAAAGGAATTATAAAGTTTTCATCTTTTGGTTTTCAAATTTAACAATAGTTTCCTTTAAGTCTCGTTGATTAATTTCAAAAGGCAAAAAATGAATCTCAGATTTATCCCTGCAGGTAAATTCAACAATTTTTTGTAAATTGTTATTTTCAAAAACATTTATTCCTAAGCCAGCAATTGTAGTTGGTAAATTCAATTTTTTCATTAATACCATTAACTGTTTAATAGATTGATTAGCTAATTTATTATTATTTTTAGTTTCTTCTAATTTAAGTTGCAATAATATTCCAACTCCAACGATTTCGCCATGTAAGGGCTTATGAGTTGAAATTATCTGAGTAATAGCATTATGAATAGCATGAGCAGCTGCGGTTCTACACTTTTCTCCACCAATTCCTCCAATCAATCCCGCTGTAAGTGCGCATCCTTCTACTACGTTGCACCAAGAAACATTTTCAACAAACTGACTCTGATAAGCGCTTTCTCCATCAATAAGTAATTGATCTCTTAATACTCTTGATATCTGTATTGCTTGCTGAACAAGTCCATCTTCAACTTTTGAACAAGTCAAAGAAGATTCGTACCATTTTGCCAATGCATCAGCTATTCCACTAGCAAGTGTCCTTTTTGGTGCTGTTTTAATAAATCCGTGATCTAGTACCAATATTTTAGGACAAGATTTCAGCTCAATATCCTTAATAAATTGCCCATCTTTTGAATAAATATTTGATAATGCAGTCCAACCTGCACAAGTAGATGCACTTAGAGGGATAGTAATAGCTGGAATAGAAAGAAAGTCTGCTAAAAATTTACCTGCATCTAGAACTTTACCTCCACCTATAGCAATAATTGAATCACAATTATTTTGGAGTATGGTACTTTCTATCCTTTCAAGATCTTCATAACAACAATCAAATTGTAAATTTGATGTAAAGAGATGAAAATCATCTTCTTGCAAATCTTTAAAAATTTTCAACCTTATGTTTTTCGTTGATAAACTTCTTCCTAAAAGCAAAGGACGCTTAGAAATTTTTTTTATTTCTGGAAGAGCGTTTTTCCAAGCATCATTTCCCCTAAATATTTTTTCTGGAGATATTAATTGCATATAAGAGGAATGATCTAGAAATTAGCTCCTGCCAACTCTTGGGAAGATTCTTCTGAGGAAATATTTACTTTAACTTTCTTATTTTCATCAATGTCAACTAAAGCTTTGTCTCCATCTTTTATTCTCCCTGATAAAACTTCCTCAGCCAAGCTATCCTCAAGTAAGCGCATAACTGCTCTTCTTAAGGGCCTTGCCCCATAAGAAGGGTTATAACCCTCTTCAACGAGCCTTTCTTTAAATGCATCAGTAACCCCTAGTTTTATGCCCTTCTCATTTAAACGGGAAAAAACTTCTTTTAACATAATCTCTGCAATATCTTTAACTTCATTCTTAGTTAACTGTCTAAATACAATTATTTCATCGAGTCTATTCAAAAATTCTGGTCTAAAGTATTGTTTTAGTTCTTCGTTTACAAGAGATTTTATCCTGTTGTATTGGCTGTCTTCAACAGTCTCTCCTGAAAATTCAAACCCTAGACCACCACCACCTTTCTCGATAACTTTAGAACCAATGTTAGAAGTCATTATTAAAAGTGTATTTTTAAAATCGACAGTTCTACCTTTTGAGTCTGTTAATCTTCCATCTTCAAGTAATTGTAATAGTAAATTAAATACGTCTGGATGAGCTTTTTCAACTTCATCAAATAATACTACTGTATATGGTCTTCTTCTTACCGCTTCTGTAAGTTGACCTCCTTCATTAAAACCTACATAACCGGGAGGAGAACCAATTAATTTACTAACAGTATGTCTTTCCATAAATTCAGACATATCTAATCTAATCATAGCTTCTTCACTGCCAAAGAAATATGATGCCAAAGATTTAGTTAATTCTGTTTTTCCCACACCCGTAGGTCCTGAAAAAATAAAACTTGCAATAGGTCTATTTGGATTTTTCAATCCTACTCTGGCTCTTCTAATAGCTCTTGATACTGCTTTAACAGCCTCATCTTGTCCTATTAACCTTTGATGTAATGTCTCTTCCATATTAAGAAGTTTGACGGACTCAGTTTCTGTTAATTTCTGAACAGGAACCCCAGTCCAAGAAGCAACTATATGCGCTACGTCTTCCTCGCTTACAAGTGGATTTTGAAGAATGTTGGAGTTATCTTTAATAGTTTCTTTATCGTTACTTGTTTCAATCTTTTCTGAACTTTCTTTTTTATTTTCTAAAAGCTCTTTTATTTTTCCAGACAATTCTATTTCTTTTTCCCTTAACTGACCAGCTTGATCAAAATTTTGATCTCTTACTGATTCTTCTTTTTGTTTTTGGACTTGCCTTAATTCTTTATCAATTTGTTTAGCTTCGGGTGGAAGTTTTGAATTGATAAGCCTTACTCTACTTCCTGCCTCGTCTATAAGATCTATAGCTTTGTCTGGTAAGAATCTATCAGAAATATAGCGATCACCTAAATGAGCTGCAGCTTCTAAAGCCTCATCTGTAATTTTTAAACGATGATGTTGCTCATAGCGTTCCCTTAAACCTTTTAAAATTTCAATAGTATCTGAAATAGATGGCTCTCCAACCATTACAGGTTGAAATCTTCTTTCTAGAGCAGCATCTCTCTCAATATGCTTTCTATATTCATCAAGAGTTGTAGCTCCTATACATTGAAGCTCACCTCTAGCTAAAGCTGGTTTTAAAATGTTGGCAGCATCAATTGCACCTTCAGCAGCTCCTGCCCCTATTAGAGTATGAACTTCATCTATGACTAATATTACGTTACCGGCAGATTTAATTTCTTCCATTATTTTTTTTAATCTTTCTTCAAATTCACCTCTATATTTTGTACCTGCGACAAGAAGACCAATATCAAGAGTTAAAACTCTTTTATCCTCAAGAATATCAGGAATTTCCCCAAGTTGAATTCTCTGTGCTAAACCTTCTGCTATAGCTGTTTTTCCTACTCCGGGCTCACCAATAAGAACAGGATTATTTTTAGTTCTTCTACCTAAGATTTGAACAACTCTATCAATTTCTGCATGGCGTCCAACAACTGGATCGAGTTTTGATTCACTTGCAAGTTTCGTTAAATTTGTACCAAATTCGTCAAGAGTAGCTGTCTTCAAATTGCCCTTATTTGAAGAACCGCCTGAACCAACTTCAGCAGTTTCTCCAAGCATTCTTATAACCTGAGTTCTAACTTTTGTTAGATCGATACCGAGATTTTCTAAAACTCTTGCTGCAACACCCTCTCCTTCCCTTATTAAACCCAAAAGTAAATGTTCAGTACCTATATAATTGTGACCTAACTGGCGAGCTTCTTCAAGAGACAACTCTAAAACTCTTTTTGCTCTTGGGGTAAAAGGAATTTCAACTGCTACAAATCCTGAACCCCTACCTATAATTTTCTCAACTTCTATTCTTGAGTCTTTTAAATTCACACCCAGTGATTTAAGAACCTTTGCAGCTACACCTGTTCCTTCTCCAATTAATCCTAAAAGAATTTGTTCTGTTCCAACAAAATTATGACCAAGCCTTCTTGCTTCTTCTTGAGCAAGCATAATGACTTTGATAGCTTTTTCTGTAAATCTTTCAAACATTGAAGGTTTAATTTCTTATTAATAACCTACCAGTATTAAGTCAATTTTGTGTTCAGAATGAGCTTTTGTGAATACCCAATATCATAAATTAATCAATGTTAATTTGCCTTAATGATGTAATAGCAGCTTATTAAAGTGATTTCGGGGATTCTGGTTATCCGCACAAAATTTTTTTTAAAATTTAATTACGAATTTTTTTTCTTTCAAAAGAGCATCAGCACCGTCTTTATAGTAGTTTTTTCTTCTTCCAACAGTTAAAAAATTAAATTTGCAATAAAAGATCTCAGCAATTGAATTAGTTTCCGAAACCTCCAACAATAACTTTTTTATATTTTGTTTTTCACACTCTTTTATCAAATAGGTCATTAGGTGACTGCCAAAACCTTTTCTACGAAATTTTTGTTTTATTGAAAAATAATTTATTTGAGCTTCGTCAATTATTGTTTGAACTACATAAATTCCAATTATTTTCTTTTTTAATAAAATTGCAACTACTTTGATACCATTTTTTTTAAACTCATTTTGCCATTGTTTTTTAGTCCATAAACAAATTGTATCTGAATCTAATTCAAAACATAATTCAAAATTTTTTTGATCAATTTCTTTAATTGTGAACATCGAAGTAAATATTTTTCTCCATAAACAGTTTTTAAGATTTATTTATTATAAATGTTCTGAAAGTTGTAGAATGAGGTTATATGAGAATTCGCCATGAATGTAAAAACATCATTTTTAAATAATAAAATTCATGCAAATAGTCCTAATAAAAACATAGTTCCTGTAACAACAACTATTAACAGTGACCATAAGTTATTTATAGGTGGATGTTCTATGGGAGATTTAGTAAAAAAATACGATTCACCTCTCTATGTTTTGGATGAGATTACTTTGAGAAATTCCTGTAGAGCATATAAAAAAGCATTAGAAAAATATTATCCAGGACCATCCCTACCTATATATGCATCCAAGGCAAATAGTTCAATATTTATGAGTAATTTAATTGCCTCAGAGGGTTTTGGGCTCGATGCAGTTTCAGAAGGAGAATTATTAACTGCTTTAAAAGGTGGAGTTCCGAATGAAAAAATTGTTTTTCATGGAAATAATAAATCTGATAAGGAAATTGAATTTGCAATAAAAAATAAGATAAAAGTAGTTGTAGATAATGACCATGATTTAAAAAGATTGGAAGAGATATCTGATTCCTTTGATTTCGATATAGAAGTAATGGTTAGATTTACACCTGGAATTGAATGCCATACACATGAATACATCAAAACAGGTTCTTTTGATAGTAAATTTGGATTTGGATTTGAATCATTAAGTAAGCTATTCAAAGTTATAAGTAAAACTAAACATATTAAGTTAACAGGATTACATGCTCACATAGGTTCTCAAATTTTTGAACTAGATCCTCATGATGACCTAGGAAAAATAATGGTAAATGTAAGCTTACAAGCTAAAAAATTTGGTCATAACATAAAAGAACTAAATGTTGGAGGTGGCTTAGGTATCAAATATACTGAAGAAGATGATCCTCCTTCTATTGATGAATGGATTAAAACAGTGTCATTGTCTGTTGTAAAAGCTTGTAATAAAAACAACTTAAACTTACCAATACTTATGTGCGAGCCAGGAAGATCTATAGTTTCAACAGCAGGAGTAACTATATACAAAATTGGCTCATTTAAAGAAGTTCCTGGAATAAGGACGTACTTATCTGTAGATGGAGGTATGAGTGATAATCCCAGACCGATTACATATCAATCAAATTATTCTGCTTGTTTAGTAAATAATCCTTTAAATAGTAATTCAAAAAATAAATATACAGTTGCAGGTAAGCATTGTGAATCTGGAGATTTATTATTTAAGGAACTTGAACTTGGTGATTGCGAAACAGGAGACTTGATATGTGTTTTTGGAACTGGTGCATACAATAATTCTATGAGTTCTAACTATAATAGGATTCCCAAACCTGCTGCTATTTTAGTCTGCGATGGAGAAGCAGAAATTATCCAGAAAAGAGAAAGTCCACATGATCTTCTGAAATATGATGTCCTACCTGATCGCTTTATCAAACAAAATTAGGTACATTTAATATAATTTAAATCTTTAATGTGAATTTTTTGGGGGTTATAAACTTAAAATTTTTACTAGATGTACTATTCGCTTTAGGATTTGGACTTTTATTATTTTCAAGAGTTAAAGAACAGCGAACGTTATGGTTACTAAGAGGGTATTTATTCTTGGTTTCTTTTGCTTGGTTTATTCAAAGATATGCATTCCTTCCTCTAACTTCAAAATTAATTGATGCAGTAGTACTTGCTTGTTCTCTATCTTTAGCCATTCTATGGCAGGGTGAACTTCGACGTTTAATGGAATTACTTGGGACTGGGAGGCTAGCTGTATTACTTGGCAACCCGCCCAAAGAATTCAGAGCAACATCTACGACAGTAAACCAATTGGTTGATGCCGCAGGAAAGCTATCACAGAATAGAAAAGGAGCTTTAATAGTTGTAGATTTAGGAAGCGATTTAAGACCAGAAGATTTTTTATATTCAGGTATAAAAATTGAAGCACAATTGTCTACAGATCTTTTAATAAATTTGTTTGCCACAGATACCCCTCTACATGATGGAGCAGTTTTAGTTAAAGGCAATAAAATAATTTCGGCGGGAGTAATATTACCTCTATCAAGACAAGGTATTAGTAGATATGGAACAAGGCATCTTGCCGCGTTAGGCATTACAGAAAGATTTGACAGATGTATTTGTATTGTTGTATCTGAAGAAACAGGTACTTTATCATTAGCAAATCAAGGAAAACTCGAGAGACCTATTACAAGTAGTAGACTTCAAGAGCTTCTCATAAAATTGGTAGGAAATCAAAATACATCGGGGAATCCAAAACCATCTTCGAACAAAACCAATTCGTACCAAAAAATAAATACAAGTGATACTATTACAATTAAAAAGAAGTTAGACAAACAAAATCCTTCTCAAGATTAGCTTATGAGATTTAATAAATTACAAACAAAAAAAGATAATCTAAATTTGTCTAGTGAATTAGATAAGGAGAGAATTCCCGAACACATTGCAATAATTATGGATGGAAATGGAAGATGGGCTACTAAAAAAGGGTTACCTAGATCATTTGGGCATAATAAGGGTGTTAGTGTTCTAAAGGAAATTATTAAGGTATCTAAGAACTTAGATTGTAAAGTCCTAACAGTTTATGCTTTTTCAACGGAGAATTGGATTAGACCTTCTAAAGAGGTTAATTTTCTTATAAATCTTTTTGAAAAAGTTTTAAAAAAAGAAGTTTCTGAGATTCATCAAGAATCAATAAAAATAAAGTTCATTGGAGATTTATCTCCTTTTCCTAATTCATTAAAATCATTAATAAATAGTTCAGAAACTCTTACTAAAAATAATAAAAATTTGACATTGAATATTTGTGTAAATTACGGAGGTAGGCAAGAAATAGTAAAAGCTGCTAAAGAAATAGCAATCAAATATTCCTCAGGTAAGATAAAACATAGCGACATAGATGAACAATTATTTAATTCAGAACTATTAACTCATGGGATTAAGGATCCTGAATTACTAATACGAACTAGTGGTGAAAAAAGGATAAGTAATTTTCTTTTATGGCAATTAGCTTATTCTGAAATTTATATAACTGATGTATTGTGGCCTGATTTTACTGAGATTGAATTTTTAAAAGCAATAATAGATTATCAATCAAGGGATAGGCGTTTTGGAGGTATAGAATCATTATCACATGAATCTTTTGAAGATTCTTACTATTCTTCCTAAGGCAAAATGGTTAATTCAAGTAATCAGAAATTTAGCGAAATTAGATTTGACTGGGGGAGAGACGAGATTTTGGAAATATTAAATTATCCATTGATAGATTTAATGTGGGAAGCCCAAATTATTCATAGAAGATTTAATCAATATAACGTCCAACTAGCTTCTCTTTTCAGTGTAAAAACTGGTGGTTGTGAAGAGAACTGTTCTTACTGTAGTCAATCAATTTATAGCTCTAGTCAAATAAAAAGTCACCCTCAATTTGAAGTTGAAGCTGTTTTAGATAGAGCGAAAACAGCAAAAAAAGAAGGTGCTGATAGATTTTGTATGGGTTGGGCTTGGAGAGAAATTAGAGATGGAAAACCTTTCAACTCAATGATAGAAATGGTTAAAGGTGTAAAAGAACTTGGAATGGAGGCATGTGTAACTGCTGGGATGCTTACAGATGAGCAGGCCATGAAACTTGCCGATGCGGGACTAACGGCATACAACCATAATCTCGATACAAGTCCTGAATACTATAAAAATATTATTACGACAAGAACTTATCAGGATAGACTAGATACTATTAAAAGAGTAAGAAATGCAGGTATAAATGTATGTTGCGGGGGAATAATAGGTCTAGGAGAAAATAATGGAGATAGAGCATCTCTTTTAGAAGTCCTCTCAAACATGAATCCTCACCCTGAAAGTGTCCCAATTAATTCTCTTGTAGCTATAGAAGGAACAGGTTTAGAGGGGGAAAAAGAAATTGATTCTATTGAAATCATAAGAATGATAGCTACTGCTCGAATTCTTATGCCAAAAAGCAAAATAAGATTAAGTGCTGGTAGGGAAAATTTAACGAAAGAAGCTCAGATCCTTTGTTTTCAATGCGGAGCAAACTCTATTTTTTATGGAGATGAATTACTAACAACCTCAAATCCATCTTTTCAAGATGATAGAAAACTACTTAAGGATGTAGGGGTTTTATTTAATAAAGATCTTGAATATTCCCATAAGAATGTTTCTACAGCATGAGTAATAATATTTATAAAATAGTTTCGCTTTATTCTTTTTTCTCATTTCAAGAAAATTTAATAATTGAACTAAAGGAAAACTTATTAAGTATTGAGAAAAACAATGATCTTTCTGGCCTAGTAATAATTGCGAGAGAAGGTCTTAATGGAACCATTTGCGCTGAGGAGAGTATTATTGAAAATATCCTAAATTTAATCAAAAATATTGTTGGAATTAACGAATTAAACATTAAAGTTAGTTATTCAAAAAACAAGATTTTCAAAAAATTAAAAATAAAAATTAAAGATGAAATAGTAACTATGGGTGTCCCTAAAATAAGTCCATCAAAAGATGCAGGGACTTATATTGACTCATTTCAATGGAATAAATTAATTAAAGATCAAAATACAATCGTCATTGATACTAGAAATCATTATGAAGTATCCATAGGAAGTTTTAATAAGTCAATCAATCCAAATACAAAAAACTTTAGCGAATTTCCTGAGTGGGTGGATGATAATTTAGAAAAATATTTAGGCGACGAAAATTCTAAAAATATAGCTATGTTTTGTACTGGAGGTATTAGATGTGAAAAAGCTACAAGTTTATTAAAAAAGAAAGGTTACAAAAACATCTTCCATTTACAAGGCGGGATACTAAAATACCTCGAAGATATTTCAAAGGAAGAAAGCCTGTTTGAAGGAGAATGTTTTGTTTTTGATAAAAGAGTGGCTTTAGATCACGAATTAAAAAAAGGTTCATACTCAATTTGTCATGCATGTGGGATGCCAATTTCTATAGAAGATCAAAAGAATGAAGAATACCGAGAAGGTATTCAATGTCATTTTTGTGTAAATAAATTCAGTGATAATGACAGAAAAAGGTTTGAAGAAAGGCAAAAGCAAATAAATAAACTAAAAGAGAAAAATCAAAAAGTTAGTAAAGATTAATTTTAATTGATAATAATTATGAAGGTTGAAGAATTACAAAAAATTGCATTTTCCTTAGGCCTAGTTATAAAAATACAAGTAAGAGAAACTCTTGGATTATGTTTTTTTAAGATTGTTATCGCGGAACAAAGAGATAATATC
The DNA here is from genome assembly GCA_003211315.1 of Prochlorococcus sp. AG-670-O17. Lineage (GTDB taxonomy): Bacteria > Cyanobacteriota > Cyanobacteriia > PCC-6307 > Cyanobiaceae > Prochlorococcus_A. Next base: position 13,400 of record QCTC01000034.1, read on the forward strand.
GTAAAGATTTGGGGAGAGATGAAAGGCTGGACTTACTTTAAAAAAAAGGGTATTCAACTTGATACATTAAGGATCTTGAGTAACTCTCCTCCATTTGTTTCGGAATTGATATGGGCAGCTACCATGGCTTGGGCTATCGAAATGAAAGTAAGTAAAAAAGTCCGATTATTAGCCATTTATGATACTGAAGGGTATAGTAAAAAACTTGTCAGATACTTTAAGATTATTGGATTTAAAGTAGTAAAAGAAGTTGGTTCTAGTCCATTAGACCTTTCTTTAAGACTAATTTGGGGAGGTGCAGGCACACTAATGAAAGGAAACTGTTCCAATGTCTTAAACAAAATTGAAAAAAAACTTTCTTTAATTGAAAAAGTTTAACCCGCGTGATAACTACTTCTAACTAAAGGGCCACAAGATACTTTTTTAAACCCTATTTCCTTACAAAAACTTCTTAGATATTCAAACTCCTTTGGTTCCCAATATTTCTTAACGGATAAATGCTTTAATGAAGGTCTTAGATATTGTCCAATTGTAATTTGATCACAATCCACTTTTTTTAGATCAAGAATCGTAGTTTCTATTTCTTTTAATGTTTCTCCTAAACCAAGCATTATGCCTGATTTTGTCTGAATATTAGGAGCAATAGACTTTGCTTTTTCTAATAAGCTTATTGAATTTTTATAGTTAGCACCTCTTCGAACTTCTTTTTGAAGCCTTTCCACAGTCTCAAGATTATGATTGAAACAAATAGGCCCTAGTTCTAGGATCTTTTTAAGTCTATCTTTTTGAAGTTTATCTTTATCTTCAAAATTTTTTCCACCTCCCCATAAATCAGGGGTAAGAACTTCTATTTGAATTTTTGGATCAATTTTTCTAATCTGATTAATAGTTGACACAAATAAATTAGCTCCATGATCTGGGAGGTCATCTCTGGCTACTGATGTAAGGACTACATATTTTAAATTTAGAATTTTCACGGCTTCTGCGACTTGAATACTTTCATATTTGTTTATTACACTAGGTTTACCTTTGCTTACCTGGCAGAAAGCACAGGCACGAGAACAAATTGATCCTCCAAGTAAAAAAGTAGCAGTTCCTGACGCATAACATTCGGCCCTATTAGGACATCTCCCTTCCTCGCAAATTGTATGTATGTTTGACTTCTTAATAAGTCTTTGCATCTTCTCAAATTCTGATGCTTTACTAATAGGAAATTTTATCCAAGAAGGAAGCCTTAAAATTTTTTCTACTTTATTCTGATTTTTATTTTCCATTTTTAAATTAAATTTGTTCTTCCTTCTAAGGCTCTTGCTAAAGTAACTTCATCAACATATTCAAGTTCACTTCCCATAGGAAGCCCATAAGCAATTCTGGTAACCTTAGTAAAAGGAGTTAGTAGTTTTCCAATATAAAGACTTGTAGTATCTCCTTCTACACTTGGAGTAAGTGCCAGTATTATTTCATCAATATCTGATTTGCTTACTCTCTCCACTAGACTTCTGATCTCTAACAATTCTGGACTAATTGAATCCATTGGAGAAATCAACCCACCAATAACATGATATGTACCTTTAAACTCCCTTGATCGCTCTAAAGCCAGTAAATCTTTGGTTTCTGCTACTACGCAAATTATTTTTTGATTCCTCTCAGTATTTCTACATATTTCACATTCTTCTTCTGAAGTTAAATTAAAACATTTTTTGCAATAGCCAACATTACTATGTGCTTCTAATAATGCTTTAGAAAAATCTCTAATACTACTTTCAGGTTGTTTCAAAACAAATAATGCTAATCTTTGAGCTGTTCTTGGACCTATTCCTGGAAATTTCTCAAAATGAGCAATTAATTTTGAAAGTGGTTTGGTAAAAGTTATCAAGATTAAATTTCTTCTAGAAACAATTTAGACGCATTTTTTGTAATTGGATTTATTTGTTTGCTTTTAATGTCTTATTATATTTTTAGTTAATAATTTCTAACAACAATGAAAAATATGAAAATTAACCTTTTTAAAAATTTATTATTAATATTTTTATGTTTT
>QCTC01000035.1 GCA_003211315.1 Prochlorococcus sp. AG-670-O17
AATTAAGAATAAACAATTCTAAGGTATATTCATTTAGTTATAAAATCTCAGAAATAATTAGAGCCATTAGTTTTGTTGGGTTAAAAAGAAATTTTATATAAATTCCATATTAAGAATCTAATGCTACTTCTATTGCGGCAATTAAATTTTCATCGAATGGCTGGATACTAGGTTTAAACCTTGCAATCACATTACTATCTTTGCCAATTAAAAATTTTTCAAAATTCCATTCAACATCACCCTTTGGTTCAACGTTATTTAGTGTTGTATATGGTTCAGTAGTATTACCTTTCGCGTGAACTTTTTCCATAATTTCGAATTCAACACCATATTTTGTAGAACAAAAATTCTTTATCTCTGTAAGAGAATCAGGCTCTTGATTTCCAAAGTCATTGCAAGGGAAAGCAAGAATCCTTAACCCTTTTTTTGAATATTTATCATGAAGCTTTTGGAGATCATTATATTGAGCAGTATTACCGCAATAACTGGCGACGTTTACTATCAAAATTACATTATCTGAATATTGGCCAAGTTTTTTTACTTCTCCACTTGCTGAAACAACGGTTGTGTTTTGGACTTCTATTACCATATGTTTTATGAATTTATCTTTTGAAGATAACATTGAAAAAATCTTTTTGCGTTGTTTAAGACCTTTTTAGCCTATTATTTTTATTTGTAATTTTTAGTAAAAAGTTTTTTCTCAACTTATATAATTGAGTAATCATATTAAATAATCAACTTGGACCCCTTAGACCCTCTTACTGAAATTATTAATTCAGGACAGGGCTTCTCGCCTTCAATTGCTCTAGAACGAATCCTTTGGGTAATGATGGGTTTTTTCTTTCTTGGTGCTATTTCAACTTCAATTACAAAAGGAATGAAGCAAAATGATTGGCTCGGAAATAATTCTTTTTTGTCTAATTTAAAAGCTAATAAAAGAGAAGATAAACTCTCTAACAAGCTATCTGACGATGATAATTAATATAAATTCATTTAGTGATGGGCAGTCTTAAATTTATTCCCAAGAAAATATTATTACTTGGCAGTGGCGAACTTGGAAAAGAATTAGTGGTTGAAGCTAAAAGATTAGGCTTAGAAGTAATAGCTTTTGATAAATACGAAAATGCCCCTGCGATGCAATTAGCTGATAATTCTTTTGTTATAGATATGAGTGATAAGGAAATTTTAAAAAATAAGATAAAAGAACTCAAACCTGATTTTGTAGTTCCAGAAATTGAAGCTCTATCAATTGAAGCTTTAAAGGAATTGGAAGAAGAAGGGATAAATATCGTTCCTAATGCTAGAACTGTTGAAATAACTATGAATAGGGATAAAATAAGAAATCTTGCATCTAAAGAATTAAAGATAAAAACTGCAAAATTTAGTTATGTTTTTAATGTTGATGAGCTAGAAATAAAATCATCTGAAATTGGCTTCCCTCTTTTGCTAAAGCCTCTAATGAGTTCATCAGGAAAAGGTCAAAGTTTAGTTAACAGGAAAGAAGATCTATTTTTAGCCTGGAACGATGCCTTGAAAAATTCAAGAGGAAAAATAGTTGGTGTAATACTTGAGGAATTTTTAAATTTTGATTATGAATTTACTCTCTTAACTATTAGAAAAGATAGTGGGGAGAATGTATTTTGTGAGCCAATAGGTCATGAACAATACAAAGGTGATTATCAATGTAGCTGGCAACCATTGGACATGAATCAATCCTTGATTAATGAAGCCCGAGAAATGACAACAAAAATATTAAATAATTTAAATGGTTCGGGTATATATGGGGTTGAGTTTTTTGTAAAAGGCAAAGAGGTTATATTTTCAGAATTATCTCCTAGGCCTCATGATACGGGAATGGTCACCTTAGTTAGTCAAAACATAAACGAATTTGAATTACACTTAAGAGCCTTTTTAAATCTACCCATACCAAATATTTCACTATTAAAGCCATCAGCAACCAGAGTAATAATATCAGATAAAGAATCTAATACTCCTTCATACTCTGGACTAAACGAGGCATTAGAATTAGAGAATACTAAAGTTCTAATATTTGGGAAACCAAAAGCAAAGAAAGGGAGGAGAATGGGGGTAGTCCTTTCAACAGATGATGACCTAAATATTGCTCGAGAAAATGCGGACAAGTCAGCACTTAAAATAAAAATTGTTTCCTAATTTATAGAATATTAAATAAATATTATAAAAAATCTACTTATTTCCTTCGTTTTTGTTTTCTGTCTTTGTATGTAATATTTGAATGTATTATTATTTTTTTCTATGATAGAAAACTATAAAGGTTGGGATATAACTTTGACATGGGATGATAAGCATTCTTTTGGGCATAACTCTAGTATTAACGATACTTTTAACCAAAAAGAAAAATGGAAAGGAGTTAATTTAAATGGTAATAGAATTTATGGCGCATCCCTTAAGGAAATAAGACATATTATTGATTATCCAAGGCTACATAATTAATTATTTATAGAAATAATTAATTTTCTTCTTTTTGATTATTATCATCAATTAGTTCGTTTGCAAGTTCTCTTAAATCACCTTTTATTGATACCCATGTAAAAGCAGCAATAAAAACTGTAGCTGATATTGCTATTGTAATTGTTTCTAAAGGACCTAATCCTAATGCAATTGCAAACATGTAAAAATTAAAATAATAATTTATTATATTCCACATTATTAATTAGTTTTAATAGAGTATTCTTTTGAAACTTAATTTAATTAATCTCGAAAAATTATGTATAAATAATCTTTAAAATTTTTCTTCTTAAGAGATTTTTATATATTGTTTTTTAATAATAAATATTCAAAAATTATTTGCTAAAATAAAAAAAAATTATGATGCAAAAAAAATGTCCACAATGTAAGAATTTAATCTCAATAACAGCTCCTACTTGCCTATTCTGTGGGAGACCTAATAAATTTGTAACTAATAATTACGTAAAAAAAAAGTGGAATAAAGAACATAAAAAAGATCGATTTAGTAATTTTAAAATACTAATCTCTAAAAAGATATCTTTGCTTTTTATTATTATTGGGATTTTAATAATATTACTTATAAGTTTATATAAATAGAATAATAATTAATTTAAAATTGCATCTATAACTTCTCTTGTATTTGGTGAAAGATTATTTTTTTTAATGTAATCAAGAACTTTGACTATATTTCTTTTATAAGGATTTTCATATTTCCTAAAAGTACTAAATATTTTTAAAAAACGTGAAATTACTATTGGATTTGATTTATCATATTCTAGAATTTTATCTGCTATGTATTTATAACCTGATCCATCTGTGGAGTGGAATAATGAATTTCTTGTTACGTATGCATTTAATATAGATCTTAAAGTATTGGGTGATTTGACATCAAAATATTCATTTTTAAATAGAGCTTCAATATTTTTTTGATTATTATTTATCTCAATAGATGCTTTAAAAAAAAACCAATTATCTAAGACTACTGGATTGTGTTTCCATTTATTAAAAAAAATATTTGAAATTAATTCTCTTTCCCGACAATTAATCCTTGTGAATACATTCAAAGCAGCTTTTGAGAGAGTCATTGAATTACTATCTATATAGCTAATTACTTTATTTTTAATTCCTTCATATTTACTATGTAAAAGTAACCTCCATATTGTTTCTATTAGTTTTCTTTCATCCTTACCCTCAGGCCATATTTTAGTAATGTTTTTATCAATCTCTTTAAGCTTATTCAGTAGTTCTACTTTTAATTTAGTACCAAAAAGATAATTTAAGTCGTCAATAGTTTTATAAATTTTTAATGGATCGACTTTGTTGATCTCTGATTCTATTTCTGAGAAGGTTGGGATAGTAAGTATTTCAGATAAGAGAGATAAATTTATACTTTTATTATTCTTTATTATTGATCTTAATGTTTTTATTAATTTATTTTCAATATTAATATCGGGTTCTTCATATATTCTTTTGCAAATTATTTTTTTATATATACCTTTTATCGTGTCATATATCGTGAAATAATCAGTTTCAAATTCTAGTATTAATAATTTCTCTGCAAATGTGGTATCTGTTTCCCATTTAATGGGAGCTGAGAAATTTCGAAAATAAGAAATTATTGGGCTATCAAATTTGGAGTTTATATTTTCTAAAGTGAATTCTTCTTCCTTTTCTTTTAAGATAAGTGTCTTATTTATTTTTTCATAACTATTCAAGAATATTGCAATATTAATTGGAATTATTAGAGGTAAATCGTTATAAAGATTTTTTTTATTTGAATTTATTTGCGAGACTTGTATTTTAAGGATTTGTTTTTCTTTATCCCATTTTCTTTTAAACTTAACTAGTGGAGTTCCATTTTGTTTATACCAAGTTTTAAATTTTTCAATATTTATCTCTTTGTTATTCTCTAAAATCTTATCAACAAATTGATCAATAGTTGCTGCTTTCCCATCATAAGTAGAAATAAAATTACTAAAGCCATTATTAAAGTTTTCATCTTTTACTAATGTTTTAAGCATCCTTATTATTTCTGCTCCTTTTTCGTAGATAGTAGTTGTATAAAAATTGTCTATCTCTAAATATTTTTGAGGTCTCACTGGATGTGATGTTGGACCAGAGTCTTCTCTAAATTGTGCTTTTCTTAAGAATTTCGCATCTTCAAGTCTTTTTATTGAACGATTATGAAGATCTGCTGTAAATTCTTGATCTCTAAATACTGTTAAACCCTCTTTTAGGGATAATTGAAACCAATCTCTACAAGTTATTCTATTTCCCGTCCAATTATGAAAGTACTCATGAGCGATTACACCTTCTATACGCTCTAGCTCTTCATCAGTCGTAGTCTCTTTATTTGCAAGTATTAATTTAGAGTTGAAAATATTGAGGCTTTTATTTTCCATCGCTCCCATATTGAAATGCCTAATTGCAACAATATTAAATAAAGATAAATCGTATTCAAGATTATATTTTTCTTCGTCCCATTTCATTGACTTCTTTAAGGAATTGATTGAATGTTGTACATATTTTTCATCACCTTTTTCCACGTAAATATTTATTTCTACTTTTTTATTAGATTTAGTATTGAAGTTATCTTTTATGCAGTTCAGTTTCCCTGCAACTAAAGCGAAAAGATATGAGGGTTTAGGATATGGATCTTCCCATATCACTTCGTGCCTTCTGTGTTCAAGATCATTTGCTTTGACTAGATTTCCATTAGAAAGTAAAACAGGATAATCTTCCTTATTTGCCTCTATCCTTACTTTGTATTTACTTAAAATATCAGGTCTATCAGAATGGTAACTTATTCTTCTAAAGCCTTCTGCTTCGCATTGCGTAGTAATAATTCCATTACTTTCATACATTCCTAAAAGTGAAAAATTCTCCTTTGGTTTAATTGTTCCCACAATCTTTAAGGTAAAAGTTTCTTTGAGTATGGGTTTAATTAATAATCTATTTTTTTGTATTGAATAGTTATTTTCTTCTAATAAAGATTGATCTAAATATATCTTTTCAACAAATATATCTATCCCATCAAGAATAAGGGAATTTATATTAATATTCTTTTTGATCAATTTTAGTTCGGTTTTAACAATTACTCTTTTGTCTTCAATTATGAAATCCAAAAAAATATTAGGTATTTCATAATCAAAGGATTTATAATCCTCCAGTTTTATATATGGATTATTGTTCTTATTGTCTGAAACGTTAAGCATATTTATTTAATTAATCCTCTGAACTAAATAATTTATCAAATAGTATAATGTGCATGATAATTTAAAATAATTAGGTTTCTCCTGATTGACATATATGATCTTTGATTACTCCAGATGGAAGTAACTCATACAATATCGGATTTTTATCTTTTACCAATCCCTCTTGATTTATTTCGTATCTCCAATCCCATTTTCTGTCCGTAAATGATAAGTAATCTTTTCTAAGAGAATATGGTAGCATTAGCTTTTTTCCTTTCCAATCTATATTAATAAATGCTCCAGGTTCAATTTCAGAGATGGTTTTAACTATTGAGAAATCTCCATTAATATTATTTCTAATTACTAAATCGAGCTTAATATTGTCGCAAAAATAGGATGTGTTTAGTGCAAATAGACAAATTGTTGAAAAAAATAACGAATAAATTTTAGATAACCCTTATCTTTTTATATTTTATTAGTTTATAAGCACTAACGATATAGTTATAAATTTTCTTTATTAAAAGTATCTAAATTTTTACAGAATCCATAGTATTTAAATTTATCAAATTACATTTTACTTCTTCTGTATATTCTTGAACTGATATAAATTTGTTTAAAAGGCCTGTATATTTTGCTTCTCCTCCAGCAGTACTTGAAAGTATATATTTCGGATTAAAAGTTTTTATTAATTTGGGAAGCACATCGGCCCCTTTTACAAAAGATCCAACAAGAGGAAGTTCAAGGTTAATTATTGGAGTTATCACTGCATCTATTTCTTGAGAATTAACGTTTTCATCAAGATAACCATGTGGTTCTATATAGAAACCCTTCCCTTTATCATCTTTTACTATGTACCCATTTTCTATTTGCGGTACAGGAGCACCAGCAGTAGCTTCTATTTTCAAACCCTTTTGTATGATTTTATCTGTTGGTTTAAGAACTTTGATCGAAGTAAAGCCTAATTTTTCAAGAATCCCTTTTGCACTACTGGGGCAGATGATATCAATATCTTTTTTAAACTTTTTTAACGAAGGAATATGGCAATGATCGGGTAAACCTTGCGTCAAGAGAATTAGATTAATTTCTTCCTCAATTAAAATTTCATTATCTAGTGAACCTTTGAAAAACCACTCTCCTGGAGGGAATACCAAATCACCTGTAAGCCAAGGATCTATTATTAAGTTGGTTTTATCAAATTTGATTAACCAACCATTTGAACCTAGATATTTTGCTTCAAAAGTCATTTTTCAATATCAATATATATGTATCGAATATAAATAAAATTTATAAATTTTGGGTAAATAAATTCCTGAGATAAGCTTTTTTAGTTCTAATTTATTTTATTTAATGGTTTTCAGAAAAAATTATTAATGTTTAGCTTCATTTAAAATTTGAAATGATTTCTTTCTGAGATTAAATATAAGTACTTGATTTTCTTTTGATTTACTTTTTAAAGTTTTTTCTTTTAATGATTGAATAGGAATTAGTGCTAATCCCCCGGTACCTGAAAATATAATTGGCATGGTTATATTTTTATTTCCATTCATTTTTTGTAAATCTATAGCTTGAGAAACAATATTTTTAGCTCTTTCAAATCCATGATGTTCTATCAATTCAGACCATAATGAGTTGACTGACTCATATTTTGTAAATTCAATTTGTATAGTTTTCATTAAAAATTCAAGGGAAACTAAATTTTTTAGTGAGATTATTTATTTAAATTCTATTTTTAAAGCCATCCATCACTAATTGCAACATATCAATAACGTCTCCATCAGTTAAATCAAGATCTTTTTTTAAATCATTGCATGTTAAGTTCATTTCTAGTGCTGCCTCTGCCATATGATTTACTTTCTGATCCTCACCACCCAAAGAAATAAATGGATTAAAATCTTTTATCATTAGTGTTTAGATATTACTTATATGTTCTAGCTAAGAAATAATAAATTATCTCCTATTCATAAATAAGCTTAAAAATATGTCATTTATTGATTTGGAAGAAATTTATTTTTTTAAACCAAAGAAGTTGAGACACCTTTTGAAATCAATGCAAATCTTCTTGCTCTTACAAGGAAGGGAAACAATAAATTTGTTCTTTTGTTTGATTTAAAGATATTTGACAAAAGTTTTAAAAGTTTTCCAGACGGGTTATTAATTTGATTACATATTCTATTTATTGCTTCAGCGCCATGAAATATATCATCATCCTTAAGAAGTATTGCTCCTTTATCTATGTCATAACCTTTATCTAAAAGAGATCTAATAATTTTTGGATTTTTTCTTCCATCGAGAATAGAAATATTACTTATTTTACTTTTAAGTTCTAAAAGTTCTGCAAAATGATTACAAAAAGGGCATTCACCATCATATATAAATGTTAAATTTGTATTCATAACATTTTCTTATCAATAATTTAATATTAAGTGAAAAAATGGTGATCTGTTGTCCATCAAACACTCATAATAATTATTTTATTGGCTATGTATTTATTCAGCCCCAAAAACCATTTCTTGATCAAATTGCCTTTGAATTACAAAGAAATGTCTCAATTTGGGTATATTCCCTTCAATAATTCTGTATGCTAGCTCCGAGATAATTGTATTTAAAAATCCATGAATTTATTAGCTTCATTCGCCATTGGCGGTTTTAATCCTTGGGCAGCAGGTGTTGGGATTGGTTCTTTAGTCCTCTTTGGGCTTGTTGGTTTAGTCGCGGGACCAAATCTTAGCAAATTTGATACTGATGAATAAATAATTAATGGTTTTTTAATTTAAGTTTTAAAAGACTCTTTTTGAGTCTTTTTTTTAACAGTTTTACGAATTTTTTTTTAGAGTAATGAATATAAAAAAAAATCTAAATGTTATTAAACCCTTTTTCTCCTTTAACTTTTATTAAAATTACATCTCTTAAAGCTACTACATTTTTTCTACTAGTTCTCCTAATAAAGTCAAATTTACTTAGATTAAAAGGTGGTTTGATTGGTGGACTCTTCGCGTTAATACTCATTTCAGGATTATTAGCTTCTACTTCTATTGCTATAGGTTCACTAATTTTTGCTTACAGAGTCAAAAACAAAACGGATGAAGATAGCACTGTACAAGATCTTGAGACAGTGAATATATAATTTCCTTCAATTATTTAATAAATATTGTGATTAGAAAGGTGTTCCGGGTACAAAATGTAATACTAAAAAACCAAATCCAGCAGCAAAAACTATCGAAACTGCAATTATCAGAAGACCCGAGGCCATTCCACCCTGTTCAAATGCCATAAAATTTAGTTATTTATTTAAATATAATTCATAGACTACATTTAAGTAATTGTGTAAATTACTCATATCATCCAAATTTGTTGTTTATTGTATAGAGAAGTAAAAATATAGAAGATAGTGAAAGGATTATTCCAAAAATAATTAATGTTTTTGATTTTTCACTATCTTTTTTTTTAGACGAATCTTCAGATAAAGATGTCTTTTTATCTTTATTAATAATATTTGAAAAAGGTTTTTTCACATTAAAAACAAATTCAATAGGTTTTTAGTTCATTGATTTAAATAAGTCTTTGTGATAATCGACAATATTTTGACAACTGGTCACAGGCGTGAATTCCATATGAATCCCAAATTTTGCTCTCCAAGGGGCGAAATGTTCAAAAACTTCCTTATCACTATAAGCTTTACACAAACAAACTACCCTTCCTTCACCAGCAGCATGAACTCTAAAGAGCATTTCAAATTTATCAGTCTTGTCGGCTTTGGCCATTTCACCATTTTCCCATGCTTCTACAAATAATTTATAGGCCTTAACTTGATTCTCAATATCTGGGAATTGACAATCCGCAAGAAACATTTGCATTAGATTTTTTTATAATTTATATTTATTATCTGTTAAAAACAAAATAATTTCTTTCACTGTTTTAATTTGAACATCATAGGGGATTTTTTACGGTATAAAATGAGATGCTAATATTTCCAGAAATTTTCCAATATCTTTTTTATATAAACTGTCAGTAATTTTTAGAGAGAATAGTTCATTTTCATTAATTTCTTGCTTTTGATTATCAAAATTAATATTTCCTTTAAACGTAATGTTTTGCATAAGAAATAAATATTACTATTTAAAATTTAAGCAATTTATATGAAATGGCAATTATCTTTACATAATGTGTTGTCTTATAATCTTCATTGTCTATAAGAATTTGTCTATTATATAAAAAGATGTATTCAATAAACTCAAAATCACTGTAATTAGGGAGGCTATAACAGGCAATAAATTAAACCATAATTGCGATGTTTTCATGTCTGAATCTATTGGTAAAAACTTCCCACTCCTTTTTATTCTTATTTGTAACCAAAAAATTGATAATGGATAAATTACCTTTGCGAAGGTAATAAAAATAGAAAATAAATATCCTTTTTGTGAATATAATATATAACCTGAAAATAAATATAAAAACCAAATAAGGGATCTTTGAAATAGTAATAATTTTTTGCTTCTGCTACTCATTTTTTTATTTAATCAATTAAAAATTTTTTATCATCTTATATCTTTCAAATGGTATATTATTGATAATTATTTTTTCTTTACGAATTATTTTCCAGCTATTTTTTAGAAATAATTTATAACTAATTAAGCTTGCCTCTGTTGTTAAGCAAGGTAAACCCTCTTTCATGGCATCCTTTTCTATTTTTTGAAGTAACCTTGTCCCATAACCTCTTCTTTGTGAATCTCCTCTGCAATATAAAAGGGAAATTCTATTATTTGGATATCTTGATGCAAAAGCAATTATCCTCTCTCTTTCATTAATAAGCCATCCTTTACCTTCCATTAAAGATAAATTAAAATATTTATTATCCCAGGCCTGGCTTGCCCAAGCTCTTTTTTGTTCTGAAGTATAAATTTTCTCATCTATAGAAATTATTGAATCAAAATATAATTTTTTTAAATCAACTTGATCTTTTTTGGTAATTTGTTTTAAATTCATTGAGTTGATTTCAAATTGTAATGTCAAATAAAAATATTGTGGCAATTGGAGGTGGAGGTTTTGGAAGGTCCTTAGGTGAACTTAAGATAGAGAAATATATTACTTCATTAGTTAAAAAGGAAAGACCTAAAATCTGCTTTATTCCTACTGCATCAGGAGATAATGATTCTTATAAATTAAATTTTTATAGGGCTTTTTCAAAATTAAATTGTATAACAAGTCATCTTGATTTCTTTTCAAGAACAGAAAACTTGGAAAAAAAAATTCTATCCCAAGATATTATTTATGTTGGTGGAGGAAATACAAAAAGTATGTTGGCGGTTTGGAAAGAATGGGATCTTCAGAATATTCTGAAAATTGCTTATGAAAAAGGGATTATAATGAGTGGTGTCAGCGCCGGTGCTATATGCTGGTTTGATCAAGGAATAACTGACTCTTTCTCTGGTAAATTAGAGATAATAGATTGTTTGGGAATAATAAAGGGGATAGCTTGTCCTCATTATGATGAGGAAAAGGAAAGAGAACCTTTCGTTAAAAAAATAATTAAAACCAAAAGAATTGATTCTTGTATTTGTCTAGAAGGTAATTGCGCCTTGCATATCAAAAATGATATTAATTATATATCAATTAATTTTGGAAATAAAAAGAAGTGTTTAAAAATATCTAAAAAAAATAATGAATTAATTAATGAATATTTTAAAAATTATGATTGTATGTAAAAAACTAAATATCTTCGTTTTTTGCAATTGATACTAATTCCATACCCTTATATTTTATAAAAGAAGCTGTCCATATTTCTTTTGATAGATTACCTAAATACTTTAAAAATTGAGTTGTATCACCGTCTCTTATCCATTCAGATTTTATAAATGGAAGTTCTTTCTGCATTCTTTTTGGATGCATATGAACTAATAGTAGTCCTTTTTCTTCGGATACTCTTTTTAATGCTCCTTCATCACTTCTTTGGAAAACTCTTAGAAGAAGATTTAGAATTACTTCTTCCCCAAGTTTAATTAAATTACCTTCTTCTTCTATTTTTTCTTTAATCTCTTTCCCACCTAAAGGCATTGCTCTGACATTATTTTGCTCTATTAATGCAATTGCAATAAGATAATCCTGACTGGCCATATTTTTTTGTAATCTTGTTTAGATTATTCTAACCCTTTGACCTCTTCATAAATTTTATTTAATAAGAATATTTGTATTAATAAAAATACAAATTTATAAAATTATTTGTTTACAAGTTCTTCCATTCTTTATTTTCCCTAAAATATAAGTATTTTTATAATGCTTTTATTGTATTTCATATGAAATCTTTATTTTTATTATTTTCAGGATTGGTTTTAGGTTTATGGACCGCTTGGCCTGGGATAGTTATACCTAATAATTGGAAATGCTTTAGAGATATAATTGTAAAATCTTCCAATGAACAAATTTCTTTTAAAGCTGCTTTAGCTGTATCTCCAAATTATCTATTAAAAGGTAAAAGAAAAAACAATATTTCAAAAATAAGGGTTGTTTTTGATGCATGCTTTCGTTAACTCTTCTTAGTTTAAAATTTTTTACAATTATAAAATGATTAAAAATTTAAGATTTGAATTATCTTTTAAAAATATTTTGCAATTAGAAAATAAACTTAATTTTTGCATATCCAATAATATTAATAAGATAAATATCCCATGCAAAGGGGTAATAAAAAAAGAATTCCTAAATGAAACTATCGAATATATAGGTAAGAACTATAAAAGCTTAGATGTAATATATCACTACAGTCTTTATCATCAATATACAAAAAATAGAGAAAATTCATATTTAGAGTTTTTAAATTTTATTAAATTATGCAAGTCTTATAAAAATAATGAAATTCTACTTGTTTCAGGATCTAATAAGAAAAAAAATTTTGAAGTATTAGATGTATTGAGCGATTTTAATAATGAAAAAATTTTAAATATTAATATAGGAATTGCTTATAACCCTTACTTGAAAAATCATTACAACATTTGTGGAGAAAGAGAAAGAATAAAAAAGAAATTTACTTCTAAATTGACTAAATCAATTTGGCTTCAATTTGGAACTGATATTAAATTACTTGAAAAAGAAATTAATTTTTTAAAAGATTCTGTTCTGAATAATTCATCTAATAGTAAAGATCAAAATGTAAAAATTTTCGGCAGCTTATTTATTCCATCAAAGGAATTTATTTCCAGATTTAAATTTCGTCCTTGGAAAGGGGTTTTTATTTCAGAGAAGTATCTTAATTCGCTTGATAATTTTTACGCATTTACAAAAGATTTAATTGAAATTTATCTAGATAACAATATTTGCCCAATAATTGAAACTGAATGTTCTTCAATAAAAAAATTACAAGATGTTCATTCTTTAATGAAAAAATAAATATGTAATAATTATGTTTAATGATACTTTTTATGATATAGCGATTATTGGTGGGGGAATATCTTCATGTGTATTTTCATCTTTTCATCTGAAAAATGGCTACCAAGGTAGGATTGCGATAATAGAAAATGGTCGAAATCTTGGAGGACGGTCTAGTACAAGAAATAGTATTAGTAATAGTGGGTGGCAACTCAATCATGGTTCCCCAAATTTCAATATTTGCAACAGTAATAATAATGAGTTGTTGAAAACTTTTATTCAGGAATTATTAGATTCAAAAATTATCCAATCAGATCCTTCTGAGTTAATTGAATTATATGAAGATCCTAGATATCAAAAAAAAATAATTTGCGATTTTCATTGTTGCGAAAACTATACTTCAAGCTTTTCTATGTCTGAGTTATCAAGAAATATTCTTAATCATAATAATTTGAAAAATCAAGTTGATTTCTTCTTTCAAACTTTAATAGTTAAATTAAGATATGAAAATAATTGTTGGATTTTAACCTCAAAAAATGGGTATGAATTTAAAACGAAATTTCTTGTATGTTCAAGTAATTTAATCTTACATAAAAGATCTTTAGATATTTTGAACATAAATCAAATACCCTTGAGGGAAGCTATTCCAATTAATAATGATGAGAAAATTGATAAAATTTTAAATCTTCTTAATAAGCAGGAATATCTTCAACGATTAACTTTTTTGATTTATACAAAATCCAATTATTGTTATAAAGATAACTATAATAATAGATTTAGATATTTCCTTTTAAATAATCTTCTAGAAGAAAAATTTAAATTTGAAAGGATTATATTTCAAAAACAAATTAATAATAAAATAGGTATTGTCCTACATACGAGAAATAAAGAATTTATAAGTGAATATTTTCAAAGCAATAATAAAAAGAAATTTAAAAATATCTTAATAGATAAATTTAATCAAATATTTGATAAAAATTCTTATATAAACAAACTAATAGATTATCAGGATATTTCTATTATGATATGGAGAGCATCTCAACCATATGGTTTCGGAATACCTGAAAATTTACAAGTTTGTGATAAATATAATATAGCTTTTTGCGGGGATTGGTTTGATTTTGAGGGGTTTGGTAGGATTGAAGGTGCAATATTGAGTGCCTTAAAATTGTCTTATAAGATTAGTTCACTAGATTAATTATTTTCTTTAATAAAAGGTCTATATCACTTTTCTTCCTGATGACAATTGTGTTCAAATAATTTCCTGAATTATATTTCTTTTTATTTTCATGAAATAATTCCCATGCTTTTATAAAGTCTCTTTTCGCTAGATCTTTACTTTTACCTCTTTCTAAAAAATCTCTTTTGATTACTCTATTCAAACAAGTCTGTTTATTAGCTTTTAATTTAATTAAAAGGCAATTTTCTTTTGAAAGGATTTTTAATATTTCTTGTCCAAATATTCCTTCTATAATAAGAAATCTTATATTTTTAGTTTTTTGATATACTTTTTTTATAGATTTACTCTTGAAATTATATTTATAATAGAATTCAGAAAATCCGTTTTTTACAATAAATTCTAGATCTCTTTTAAATAATCCAAAGTTGAAGCTTATTTTTCTGTCAAAATACGAAGTTAATGTTCGTGATAATATTTGGCTTAGTATACCTGTTCTGTAGTAATTATCTGTATTTAATATTATTCCATTTTTTATTTTTTTTAAAATCCCTTCGGATAGTGTAGTTTTTCCGCTTCCGGATGGTCCACTTATAACTATTAATTGCATATTCAAAAA
>QCTC01000036.1 GCA_003211315.1 Prochlorococcus sp. AG-670-O17
TGAGAATAAAAATATATTTACCCACCCTACAGCAATAGTTGATAAAGGAGCAAAAATTGGATCTCAAACTAAAATTTGGCATTGGAGTCATATTTGTGCTGGAGCAAATATTGGGAACGATTGTTCCTTAGGACAAAATGTTTTTATCGCAAATAATGTAATAATCGGCAATAACGTAAAAATCCAAAACAACGTATCGATTTACGATAACGTAAAATTAGAAGATAATGTTTTCTGCGGCCCTAGCATGGTTTTCACAAATGTTTATAATCCTAGGTCAGAGATAAGTAGGAAAAATGAATACCTAGATACCTATGTTGAAGAAGGAGTTACTTTTGGTGCAAATTGTACCATTGTTTGTGGGAATAAAATTGGTAAATATGCATTCATTGGTGCAGGTGCATTAGTAAATAAAAAAGTTAAAAATTTTGCTCTTATGGTAGGTGTTCCTGCTAAGCAAATTGGTTGGATGAGTATTTTTGGTAAAAGAATAGACTTACCAATAGAAGGAAAAGGTAATAAAGTATGGTTTTGTCCAGATACAGGTGATATTTATGAGTTAGAAAATGATGAAATAATACATAAGAGAACTTAATTATGAATTTCATCGATTTACAAAAACAACTCGAACAGATCACTCCCAATGGAAATACCTTGAGGAAGAACATAAATCTTCGTATTCAAGATGTTATTAATAAGGGAAAATTCATCTTAGGTCCAGAAGTCGAAAATTTGGAAAAGGTTTTAGCTAATTATGTTGGAGTTTCAGAATGTATAGCCGTCAGCAGTGGGACTGATGCACTTTTAATTTCTCTTATGGCATTGAATATTGGACCAGGCGATGAGGTTATTACGACTTCTTTTTCCTTTATTTCAACAGCCGAAGCCATCGTTTTAACTGGAGCTAAACCAGTTTTTATTGATATAGATAAAGACACCTACAATATAGATCCTTCCAAAATTAAAACAGCACTATCAAACTCAACAAAAGCAATAATCGCAGTAAGTTTATATGGTCAACCTGCTGATTTTGAGTCAATAAATAACGTAGCTAAAGAACATGGCCTATTTGTTATTGAGGATGGCGCTCAAAGTTTCGGGTCTATGCAAAATAATAAATTAAGTTGTGGTCTTTGTGATATTGGTACTACTAGCTTTTTCCCATCCAAACCATTTGGCGGATACGGCGACGGAGGTGCATGTTTTACAAATGACACTAAACTTGCTCAAAAGATAAGAATGATTTCAAGACATGGTCAAATAAAACGTTATTCACATGAATTAATAGGTCTCAACGGAAGATTAGATACTTTGCAAGCAGCTATTTTATTAGCAAAATTTGAAATCTTTGAAAAAGAGGTGAAATTAAGGCAAAAAGTTGGACAAAACTATAATAAGATTTTGAATAGAGTGCTTAAAAATATTGAACCTCCAAAGATAAAGAACGGGAACACAAGTGTATATGCCCAATACACAGTAGAAGTTAATAACAGAGAAGAAGTTCAACAGTTAATGCTGGATAAAGGTATCCCTACAGCTGTTCATTACCCTTCAATACTACCGGGTCAAAAAGCATTTGAAAAAATAATAGATAAGCAAATTGAAGAATTTCCTATAGCATTAGAAAAATCAAACAAAGTCTTAAGTTTACCTATGCATCCATATATAGAACTAGAAGAACAAGAACTTGTAGTAAGTAGTTTACTCAAAAGTTCTAATAAATTTTAATGAGGTAATTTCTTGAACAAAAATTATCCAATAATCAAAGATAGAAAAGTACTTATTGCCTTAGTTGGCTTAGGAAGAATAAGTCAAAAACATATTCAAGCAATAGCAAAATTTAATAGCCGATCAGAAATAGTTGCCATTTGTGATCCTATAGATGATCTAATCTCAAAAGGCGAAATATATATCAAAGAAGAACTAATCAAAAATGGTAATACACCTAAGAGTATTTCAAAATATAATGATTACAATAAGCTCCTCAAAGCTATTAATTCTGCAGAAATAAATATTGATTTAATTGTCTTAACAACTCCAAGTGGTTTGCACGCTCAACAAGTAATAAGTGCAGCAAAGCTTGGGATCAATATATGCACAGAAAAGCCTATGGCTACAAGATGGAATGATGGCATTAAGATGGTGAAAGCTTGTGATGATGCTGGTGTTAGGTTATTTGTTGTTAAACAAAATAGATTCAACCAAACTTTACAATTAACAAAGGAACAAATTTCGACCGGTAGATTGGGAAGAATTGCTCTTGTCACTGTCAACGTTTTTTGGCAAAGACCTCAATCATATTACGATCAAGCTAATTGGAGGGGTACATGGGAATTTGATGGAGGAGCATTAATGAATCAAGCTAGTCATTATGTAGATTTATTAGATTGGCTTATAGGACCAGTAGAGAGTGTAAATGCCTCTATAGCTACAATTGCGAGGCAAATAGAAGTTGAAGATACCGCCGTAATGAATGTTAAATGGAGAAATGGTGCTCTTGGAACGTTAGCCGTTACAATGCTCGCATACCCGGAAAATATTGAAGGTTCTATAACAATTTTAGGAGAAAAAGGAACTATTAAAATTGGAGGTAATGCAGTAAATAAAGTAGAAATTTGGAGATTTGAAGATTCAAAACCTATAGATGATGAAATTGACGAAGTTAGTTATGCGACTACAAGTGTGTACGGTTTTGGTCATGGAGCTTACTATATAAATCTTTTAGATACTTTAGAGGGGAAAGACAATCCTCTTTGTGATGGGAGAGAAGGCTTAAAAAGCCTTGAAATACTTATTGGTGCTTATAGATCTGCTCAAAATTCTAAACCTATACATTTCCCCTTGGACTATTAATATTGGCGCAATTCAACAAAGATGTAGTAATTTTAGGTGGGGGTATGGTTGGATTATCCATAGCTAATCAAATCAAAGAAAAAAGACCGGAATTATCCATAATAATAATAGATAAAGAAAATGAATTAGGATTGCATAGTTCCGGAAGAAATAGTGGTGTTTTGCATGCAGGAGTATATTATGAGCCAAAATCATTAAAAGCAAAAGTCTGCATTGAAGGTGCAAAACGCCTCAAAAATTGGTGTGAAGAGGAGAAGATCCCAGTTTTAAATTGCGGGAAGGTTATTACGCCACAAACTATTTCTTTGGATTCACAATTAGACTTACTTTATAAAAGGGGTACTGCTAACGGAGCACAAATATCACTAATAAATGAATATGAATTTAAGAAACTAGTACCAGATGGAAATACTTCAAGTGGAAGAGCATTATGGGTAAATGATACTTGCGTAGTAAAACCTAAAAAAATTATTGAACTATTATCAAAAAGATTAATAGAGAAAGGGGTAGAAATATTGCTTGATATTGAAGTTTTAAAATATAGACCGAAAGAAAAAACCTTTTTTATTTCAAAAAAATCAAAAAATAATAAAAAATTTATAGATCAAATTTCTTATGGATATTTCTTTAATACAACTGGTCTCCAAGCTGATAAAGTTGCACGAGAATTTAATATTGGGAAAGACTTAACAATACTTCCTTTTAAAGGGATCTATTGGCAATTAGATCCAAAAGCACCATTTCAATTCAAAACTAATCTTTATCCTGTTCCAGATTTAGATATGCCATTTCTTGGGGTGCATGTCACACCAGATCCCGACGGTATAATTACCTTAGGTCCAACTGCAATTCCTGCCTTAGGTAGAGAAAACTATAAGGGCCTAGGGGGGTTTGAGCTTTTAAAAACATTAGATTTCTTGGGTGATATAACTTATCAATGGATTAGAAATACAGGTGGATTTAGAAAATATTCATACGAACAAGCTTTACATGGAATTAAACCATTATTTGTTAGAGCAGCAAAATTATTGGTACCCAAGTTAGAAAGCAATCACTTAATTCGTAGTAACAAAGTTGGAATTAGAGCTCAATTATATGACAAAAGAGAAGGAATACTCATAAAAGACTTTAGAATGGAGAATGGGATTTCAAGCACGCATGTTTTAAATGCAATTTCGCCTGCATTTACAGCAAGCTTTAGTTTGGCTGATTTAATCCTAGAAAATTCAAATTTAAAACTTTAAAATGAACATAAACGGGAAGAAATTTTTAATAATTGGTGGAGCAGGGTTAA
Organism: Prochlorococcus sp. AG-670-O17; assembly: GCA_003211315.1. GTDB lineage: Bacteria > Cyanobacteriota > Cyanobacteriia > PCC-6307 > Cyanobiaceae > Prochlorococcus_A. The sequence goes on from QCTC01000036.1 coordinate 4,148, forward strand.
TTGGCTCACATACTGTAGATTATTTACTTAAAGAAGATGTAGGAGAGGTTATTGTCTTTGATAATTTTGTTCGTGGAAGTAAAGATAATTTGAAAAATGCTCTGAGTGATAAGAGATTCAAAATTTACGATATTGGAGGAGATATTCTTCAAACAGATATTTTAGAAGCTGCTATGGATGGAATAGATGGTGTATTTCATTTTGCTGCTTTATGGCTTTTACAATGCCATGAATTCCCAAGGGCAGCTTTTGAAGTAAATATTAGAGGAACATATAATGTTATGGAAGCATGTATTAAAAAAAATATTAAAAAATTAATTTATTCTTCTTCAGCTTCAGTATATGGAGATGCTGTTACTGAACCAATGAAAGAAGATCATCCATTTAATAATAAAAACTTTTATGGATCTACAAAAATATGTGGCGAGGCTATGTTAAGAGCATTTCATCACAGATATGATTTGAATTATATCGGTTTGAGATATATGAATGTTTATGGACCAAGACAAGATTATCAGGGAGCATACATAGCGGTAATCATGAAAATGCTAGATGCTATAGACAAAGGAGAAAGTCCTACAATTTTAGGGGACGGATCTGAAGCTTTTGACTTTGTAGCTGTTGAAGACTGTGCCTTAGCAAACGTCTGTGCAATAAAATCAGAAGTTTCAGATAGCTTTTATAATGTTGGTACTGGCATACGAACTTCTTTAAAAGAACTTGCTGAGATGTTAGTAGAACTTACAGATTGTGATAAACCAGTCAAATATGCTCCAAGGAGCTCTGCTACATTAGTAAAAAATAGAATTGGATGTCCAAAAAATGCTACTCAAGAAATTAATTATTCTGCAAAAATAAAATTAAAAGAAGGACTAAAGAGATTAATTAAATGGAGAAATAATCATAAAGAGGAAGTAAAATTTAGAAGAGATGCAAAAAGAGTTCTTTCAATATGAAAAGCCCATTTGTAAAAACATCACTTATTCAATCTAACATTGAGGGTATTTCTACCAGGCCAGGTACTCATGCCGTTTATATGTTTAGTTACTATAAAAAATCCTACAATTTAGAAGTTAGTGATTTTATATCATCATTTGCATCAAAAAATTGCAGTATTTCAATACCATTATTTCATGGCATTAGAGAAGTAGAGCAAGAATATGTTGTTGAAAAAATAAGAAATTTGCATTCATAATTATGTGTGGAATAGCAGGTATATTAAATCTTAAAGGAAATCCAATATCACCATTAACTTTAAAAAAGATGACTGATGTTATCGTGCACAGAGGGCCTGATGGTGAAGGACAATGGCAGGAAGAAAATATTGGTATAGGTCACAGAAGACTTGCAATTTTAGATTTAAGTCCTGCTGGGCATCAGCCTATGCTTTCATCTAATAAAAGATGGGTACTTTCTTATAATGGAGAAGTTTATAACTATAAAGAACTTCGAATTGAATTAGAGGCGGAAGGATACTTATTTAGGAGTAATACCGATTCAGAAGTGGTTTTATATTCCCTTATACATTGGAAGGAAAAAGCACTATCAAAATTTAATGGGATGTTCGCTTTGGCTTTATGGGATCGAAAAGAAAAATCACTTTTCCTTGCAAGAGATAGATATGGAATAAAACCACTTTATTATTGTATGCAAAAACAAATTTTTTCTTTTGCATCAGAACAAAAATCTATTCTTGAAATTCCAGAATTCACAAAAACAATAAACTTCAATAGTCTTCAAGAGTACTTAACATTTCAAAATATTTTTACAGATCAGACTCTTTTGAAAGATATCAATGTTTTGCCGAGCGGAAGTTTTGGAATACTTAAATTTGGGAGAGGGAATTCACCTAATTTAGAAATTACTTCGTATTGGGATTATGAATTTTCTGAAAAAGAAATATTTTCATCTCAAGAAGAATATGTTGAAGAACTTGATAGGTTATTTGTACAGGCTGTAAATAGGCAATTAATCAGTGATGTAGATCTAGGAGCTTATCTCAGTGGTGGTATGGACTCAGGCTCAATTACTGCAATTGCTTCTAAGCAAATCAATAACCTTAATAGTTTCACTTGTGGTTTTGATTTAAGCTCAGCATCAGGAATGGAACTTGGATTTGATGAAAGAGAAAAAGCAGAAGCAATGTCTGCAATATTTAAAACTGAACATTATGAAATGATCCTTAAATCAGGAGATATGGAAAGATGCTTAAGCAAATTAGTTTGGCATCTTGAGGTTCCAAGGGTTGGGCAAAGTTACCCAAATTATTATGTAGCTAAATTAGCAAGCAAATTTGTCAAGGTTGTTCTTGCTGGAACCGGCGGTGATGAACTTTTTGCAGGATACCCATGGAGATATTTTAGAGCATATGACTCTAAAAACTTTGAAGATTACATAGACAAATATTATGATTATTGGCAAAGACTGATCAGTAATAAAGATTTAAAAAATATATGCAAGCCTATAAATAAAGAGATAAAACATATCTGTACTAAAGATATTTTTAGAAATGTATTTCCAGAAATGAATAATGATTTGAATACTCCTCAAGAATACATAAACCACTCTCTTTACTTAGAGTGTAAAACTTTTCTAAAGGGACTTTTTCATGTGGAAGATAAATTATCAATGGCTCATAGCTTGGAAACAAGAGTCCCATTTATGGATAATGATTTAGTAGATTTTGCTCTTAAATGTCCAGTTACAAAAAAAATTGATAATTTAAAATATGAATCGAATATAATTAATGAAAATGATACTGGGAATAAGCAATCTAGATATTTCAAAAGGACGAAAGATGGAAAAAAAATCTTAAGACAAATGATGTCCAAATATATTCCAAAAGAAATAACCAATGCTCAAAAAAAAGGGTTTTCTGGGCCTGATGCAAGTTGGTTTAAAGGAGAAAGTATTGAATTTGTTAGAAGAAAATTAATTAATAAATATTCGCCCTTGTATGAAATCCTTGATAGAGAATTTATTACTTCAATTATTGAAAATCATTTTAATGGTAAAGAAAATAGAAGACTTTTTATTTGGTCAATGCTTAATCTAGATGAATGGATGACTTCTCAAAAATTTTAGCCCGCAAATATTATCAATAAGAGAAATATGCAATCAAATGAGGAATTTATTAAAGAAAGAAGCATTGTTTAAAATACATAATAATGTTAGGAAAGATATCATAGGAAATATACCTATAATGAAATAAATTCTAAATTCACCTAAAAAAAAATTAAATAATTCTCTTGAAGATATTTTCCATACTACAAAAAATTGAGTTTAAAAAATAATTAACATAATATTGTTAGCATGGAAGCAAAATAATTTAAAATGGATAAAAATTTAATAAGGAACATTAATATTCATAATAAAATAGCAAAAGAATATGATTCAATTCATAATGAGATTTTTAATAAAGTAGAGCAATCTCGCATAAAAAAAGAATTAAATAATTGCATTAAGCAGATCCAAACTAAAAACAATCAACATAAAGCATTTGATTTTGGATGTGGAACTGGAAATCTAACCAAACATTTATTAGATTTAGGCTTCAATTTAACTTCTGCAGACGTATCTGCAAAATCCTTAGATATTGTTGATTCAAAATTTAAAAGTTCTAAAATTTCAACTTTACTACTAAAGGATCGATCTACATTGGATATCAGGGATAATAGTTTTGACTTGGTAGCAACTTATTCTGTGCTTCATCATATCCCCGACTATATATTTGCATGCAAAGAATTAGTAAGAATATGCAAACCCGGAGGGCTTATTTTTATAGACCATGAGAGAAATGATGAATTTTGGGATAATAATCTAGAATATAAACTTTTTCTAAAAAAAGCTTCTAAATTTGATTACAAAAAATATCTCAGACTATCAAACTACTACCATAAATTTCTGAGTTTATTTAATCCAAAATATACCAACGAAGGTGATATCCATGTATGGCCTGATGATCATATTGAATGGGATTTAATCAAAAAAGAGACTGCAAATACAACAACTATTCTAAGAGAAAATAATTATTTACTATTTACTAATAAATATAAAGAAGAAGTTTTCAGAAATTTCGAAGAAAAAATATCAGACACCAAACTTTTAATTCTTAGAAAAAATATTTGATAATTTAATCAGCTAATTTATTAATAAAAGGGTCAATAACATACTTTTAGTTAGAATAAGGCTAAACACTTAAGTGTTTTAAAATTTTATATTTTATTCAAATTCATTTTGATTATATATTGGTTATCACTATTATTTATTGGATATTTTGCAATAACAAATCCTAAAATTAAATGGAATAAATCGACAACATTTTTGGTCTGGTTATTTTTAGTAATTTTTATTGGTTTCCGTTTTGAAGTTGGCTGTGATTGGTATCAATACATTTTTAATATAGATTCTTTTAGGATTCCATTTATTGAATTAATAAATAGTAGCTCATTTTTAATGGAGCCTTTATATAAATTGTTGGCATGGTTTGTGGCAACAAATAATCTTGGAGTGTATGGATTAAATATTTTTTCTGCTTCTATATTTTCATATGGTTTAGTTAATTTCTGCAAAAAAACAAACAGACCCTGGTTAACTCTTCTTGTGGCAATTCCATATTTTGTAATTGTTATGGCAATGGGATATACAAGACAGTCTATAGCAATGGGTATTTTACTAATAGGTTATGGAAAGCTTATTAAAAAAGAAACATATCAATTTATTTATTATTGCTTTACAGCATCTTTTTTCCACATATCAAGTTTAATAACACTCCCAATGCTATTGCCATATTTAAAAATAAGAAAAAAATCTGACTTTTTTAAAATTATTTTTGCTGTCTTAATTTTTTCTTCATTAGCGATAATTATATTATATCCTTTTGTAGAAAGATTCTTACTTGGTTATGTTGATCAAGTTTATGAAGCGGAAGGATCCTACCTTAGATTTTCACTAACTGCAGTTCCCACTGTATTATTTTTATTTTTAAGAAATAGACTACATATAAATTCTTCAGAATTGAAATTTTTAAACAGTATTTGTTATCTAACAATAATATTAGGAATATTATTATTCTTCATTAAAAGTACAACCATAATTGATCGTTTACTTTTATATATTATTCCACTTCAACTTTATGTTATTGGTAATTTCTCAGATTTTAATTTATTCATTTTTTCAAAAAGGTTAACAACCTTTCTTATTTTTTTATATTGTGTTTTGGTACAATACGTTTGGCTTTTTTATGCTAATCATGCCATTTGTTGGGTTCCTTATAAAAATATATTATGGCCTTTTTAAAAAAAAGATTTTTTAAATTAATATTATTTATATAGTCTTAACAAATATCTTTTATAAAATTAATTGAATGGTTAATAAACCGAGAGAGAAAAAATTAAAATATGAAAAATCAAAAAAGATTGTATTAGTTTCTAATTCATCTTGGTATTTATATAATTTTAGATTTCCTCTTTTAAAATTATTACAAGAAAAAGGGTTCTCCATAGAATTAGTAGCTCCCTATGACAAGTATACCCAAAAACTAGAAAAAGCTGGTTATAAGGTTAACTATTGGGAATTGAACCGTAGATCTATTAATCCAATAAAAGAATTAAAATCTTTATTTATTCTTATTTATCTTTATAAGAAAATAAAACCCAACTTGGTACATAATTTCACAATAAAGGCTTGTCTATACAGTACCATTGCCACAAAGTTTTCAAATATAAATATTGTAGTTAATTCAATAACAGGTCTTGGCCAGATTTTTATTGGTGGTAAACCATTACATTTATTTTTAAGATTTTTTTTAAGACCTTTTTATAAATTTGTTTTTAAGAGGAAGAATTCTATTGTTATCTTTCAAAATGCATCTGATAAGGAGAAATTAATTTCACTTGGAATTACAGATATCAATAAGACAAAAATAATTAAAGGTTCTGGTGTTGATATAAATTTTTTCAAGCCAAGCAAAATTAAAATTAAAGATTATCGCATTCCAAAGATTCTATTTCCATCTAGATTGATTTATGAAAAAGGTATTAAAGAACTTTTAGTTGCATGCGAAATCCTTTGGTGCAAAAATATTTATTTTAAATTAATTATTGCTGGAGGTATTGAATTCGCGAATTCAAGCTATATAAACAAACATGATTATTTAAAGATTAAAAGACACCAAAATATTTCTTTGCTTGGACACGTTAATAATATGCATAAGTTATATGAATCAGCTTATTTAGTTGTTCTACCTTCTTGGAGGGAGGGACTTTCTAGAACTTTAATAGAATCAGCTGCAATGGAAAAACCAATTATTACTACTGATGTATCAGGTTGCAAAGATGTAATTGATCATGGAATAAACGGTATCTTAGTCCCCAAAAAGGATCCAAAATCATTAAGTTTAGCTATTGAATTACTACTTAAAAATCCTAAATTTGCAAAAAAACTAGGTCTTTCAGCGAGAAAAAAAGTAATAAATGAATTTCAAGTTAATCATATAAATAATCAAACTATTAATACTTATAAAGAGCTTTTATCTGAGGTATAAAATATTTCTCTCTAAAATATCCTTATAAAATCACTTATATATTTTAAGGTTTTATTATTAATTAATTTAAGCATAATTATTTTGATAATTAATTTATGCATTTTTTGACAAATTTATTAAAATCTTTGAAATGAGTAAATACAAAATCTGGTTTATATTCTTTTTCTCCTATTTCAGATAAAGTTTTAACTCTCTGAAAAGTAACTGCCCCAATAGTTTTCCCTCCAATAATATCTGTATATGGATTATCCCCTACCATCCAAATAACATTATTTTTTGATAATCCTAATTTTCTCAAAACAAGTTCAAAATTCCTTTTATCTGGTTTATCTGCACCTACCTCCTCTGAGGTAACAAAAGCATCAAAGGTTTCCTCAAGATGAAAATAAGTCATTTTACGCATCTGTATGTTAGAAGTGAGATCAGTAACAATTGCAATAGGTATTTTATTTTTAAGTAGATAATCAAGTAATTCAACCACTCCAGGAAGTAGAGGAGCATTCGCAAGAAAAGTCCGCCAAAAAGTTTGTTCTAAATCAAGAGCAGTCAAAAGTTGTGCTTTAAATCCTAAAATTTCTAGAAACCTTTGATAATATAAAAGCCTACTATGACTACTTGCTGTATTCCCTAATTGTTCTTTTATTTCTTTTTTAGACTGTTTATAGGTCTTTTTATACAATTCAGAACTTATTCCTAAAATATTCTTAACTTTTATCTCAACGGCCTTTTCTGCTGCTTTGTTAGCGGGTACGTATTCATACAGTGTATTGTCAGTATCAAAAATAATAACGTCAGGTTTTTGGATAACTATAGAATAATTATTTTTTTTAAGCATCTCTTCTAGCGGCGCCCTCTTGATATAAAATATTTGAAATATGGACTAAGGTTATAACTTGCATTAGGCCTTGATATCCCTCTTCCCATTTTGGTTCGTAAGTAACTATATCATCTATATTAGGAATTAAAATATTGGCAATTTGTTCAACATCCTCTTTCGTTGCTTCTCCTTCAATGCATAGTGTAATATTTTCTAAATCAGATGTTTGTTCAACATCAATATGCATTGTGCATAATCCGATAAGTGATCTAGAAAGCTCTTCATGAAAAAAACCATTTGCCATAGTTACATATAATTTTAATTTTGGTATTTCTGCTTTGTTTTTTGCATTTTTTAAAGAGACTGAATTTACCGCCGCAAATTTAAAGGAAAGATCTGAATATTTTATTTGATTAATCACGTAATCTTTTATTTGACATTTTTGATTAGAAAAATTTAATTTCTGAAGATCATTTTCATTAAAAAAATATTCTTTTAAATTTTCATCAATTTCAATAAATATTTTTAAATTTAACTTATCTCTTAAACGTTTAATCGTAAAACTATGAACCCCAGTTACACATATGTAATCTCTACTTTGAATCTTTTTTGGAGATCCAATAAAATCTCTATTAAGAATATTCGAATTTTGCCAAATTGACCGTCCTCCTGTTAAGAAAAAATAATCCTTAGTTAATCGGCTTAAATTATATGAATTAGGAAGTAGGAAATTATTTCTAGATCTTATAGGATGATTCTTATCCCATTTATAGTAATCAGCAACATCTAATGAAGAGATAGATTTTGATCCAAATGAATTTTTAAGAGAATTTAGTAAATCTTCTAAATTTTTAGGAACATAGCCACTTATACCAATCCCAAATTTATTTTTGAATCCACGGTAATAATTGTTTCTTAATATTCCAAATAAATACATCCTCACACAAACTATTAATCCTGAAGCTTGTAAAGCTGTGAAGATTAATGACTTGAATTTTAAGTCTTCAAATTGAAGAAAATCAACTAAGGGTTTACTAGTTTCTGCATTTAAAAGAAAAATATCTGCTCCTGTTGAGTAAAGCAGATTAAAAATCAAATAAAAAATAAAAAAAGGAACCGATGTTAATAAATAATAATCATGGGAACGAAGTTGATAAAATACTAAAAAAGGTATTACCCAAGCAAACCATCCTGGGGCTGGGGGTAATAACAATAGTAGTGCAAAAAAACCTACGCCAACTGATATTAGAAACAAGTCAAGAGTTATTCTTTCTAAACGCCATATCAGATAAAGTGTGACAAAGTAAGCTATTGGTAATAAAAATAGTTTAAGATCATATCCATAATTCAAATAAACACTAAATAAACGTCCTGTTTCAGGAGTTTTCAAAACCATTGATTGAAAATATTCAGAACCTAAAAATGGAACAATACTTATGAAATAAGTTAAAGATATATAGCCTAAAAAAGTTGGTAATCTAGTACTTAATCTTTTGTTTCTATATAAATAAATAAAAATAAATGGAATAGCTACTAGCATGCTAAGTTTTGCAGATAAAGCCATTCCCAAGAGAACTGCAGCAATCTTGGTCTTTCCTGCTTGAAGTTTTGCTATACTCCAAACCAAAAAACATACTGGTAATGCATCTAACTGGCCATGCCAATAAAAGATATAAATTACTAAAGGAGAGAACCAATAAGCAAGAAGTAATAACTTTGGTGAATATTTTTTTAAAAGCAAAGAAATACTTATAAGTATTCCATAATCAAATATCAGTGAAGTTAATCCAAATCCAATTTTTGAAAAATAAAATAAATCAAAATATTTATCTATAAATAAACCTATAGTTGTTAATGGGAAATATGCTAGATACATTACATAACCATATGGGAAAGCTAAAACATCACCTCCATTAACTAAATGAGCTTGCCAAGGATTAAATTCTATGGATTTTAAACTATTTTTAATAAATTCTATAAACCAAATTTTCTGAATTAGAGGTTCACAAGAAAAGATAAGAAAAATTCTTACAAAAAAACCAACTATGAAAATTTTAGACCTATGTAATTCGTACATTAATTGACTATCTTCAATATTAGATGAAGAGATAGTTGATAATTTTTTTATAAAACTATGCAGCTGGAATGATTTACAAATATTACTCATCTAATTAAATTCTTATCCATAAATTTGGCTCCTTTGTACATACTGCATCAATATTTAAGCTAAGATCTTTAATTAATTTTTGAAGAATATATATTTTACTAATTTGATGACCTTGTAATTCTGGAGAAACTAGACAAACCTTAAAACCGGCCTGTTTTAATTTTGTAAAGCTATTGAAATCCAATGGTAGTTTACTAAAAAAATCAACCCATATCCAATCAACCATACCTTTAAGATTCATTGCGGTATCTATAGATTCAAACTCGGACACTCTTACAGCTGTTCGAGTTTCTCCTCCCTTTGCGGTTTTTATTAAAAAAGGAAATGATTGATCAAGAAAAAAAAAGTTTTGAATATTAAACTTAAGCATCAAATTTAATATTTTATTTTCAATTCCCTCTTCTTTTACATTAAGAATCAACAATTTATGATTATAGTTTCTCAACCATTCCTCAAAAAGAATGCCAT
>QCTC01000037.1 GCA_003211315.1 Prochlorococcus sp. AG-670-O17
CAGAAAGAAAGAATGATTGCATTAATGAAAAATCTTACAGTTATAAAACTGTTGAAAAACAAAAATTAACTCCAATTCTCAAACATTATGTGACATTAAAAGAAGAAAACAGCAATAGATTGTTGTTATATAGATTAGGTGACTTTTTTGAATGTTTTTTTGAAGATGCTGTATTAATATCCAACCTATTAGAAATAACCTTAACGAGCAAAGATGCGGGTAAAGATATTGGTAAAATTCCTATGGCAGGAGTCCCTTATCATGCAATGGAGAGATACTGCGCCGAATTAATTAAAAAAAACCATTCAGTAGTTATATGTGATCAGTTAGAAAAAAGTACTGGAAATTACGGAACACCTCTGAAAAGAGGAATAACAAGAATAATTACGCCAGGGACTGTAATTGAAGAAGGGATGTTGGTTGCAAAAAAAAATAATTGGATAACTGCAATCCACTTATCAGAAAACATTTCAGAAGATTTATATGAATGGGGTATTTCAAGAGCTGATGTGAGTACAGGAGAATTATTAACAATGGAGGGACAATCAATCTCTAAATTATTCGATGAAATTATTAAATTAGATACATCAGAAATCATCATAGGAAGCAATGAAGAGAAAAAGTTATTAGAAAACCAAAATCAACAAATTACATATACTGTCACCCAAGAAACTTTTTTCAGTATTAATGAAGCATGTTCAACGATAAAAAATTATTTTCAGATTCTTAGTTTAGAGGGCCTAGGACTCAAGCATTTAAATAATGCGACTAAAGCACTTGGTGGTTTACTAAATTATTTAGAGAAAATCAATCCTTCAAATTTAGAAAACGATTCTTCTTTAAAAATTTCTTTAGATTTTCCGCAAATACAATTTCCAAAAGATCATTTAATTATTGATTATCAAACTCAAAAAAATTTAGAAATAAAAAATACACAAAGAGAAAATAATTATGCTGGTTCACTTCTGTGGAGTATTGATAGAACATATACCTGTATGGGTGCAAGATGTTTAAGAAGATGGATAGACTCTCCATTATTAAATATTGATGAAATTAATAAAAGACAAAATATTATTTCAAACTTTTTAGAGTCTAAAAAGTTACGGACAGACACTCAAAATATACTTAGAGCAATGGGCGATTTAGAGAGACTTTCAGGGAGAGCATGTGCGGGGCATGCCAGTCCAAGAGATTTAATTGCAATCTCAGAGGGGTTAAAAAAATTACCTAGATTAAAGTCAATTGTTGAATTATTTAAGTATGAAATCCCATCCTGGACTAATCAATTAAAAAATATTGATAATGAGCTTTTAGAGTTAGCCGATCTAATAAGCTTCAAGCTAGTAGAAAATCCACCTTTAAATACTAGTGAAGGAGGCATTATCCATGATGGGGTTGATAATGTGTTGGATGGCTTACGTAATTTAATAGACGACTACTCAGATTGGTTGAATCAAGAAGAATTAAAAGAAAGAAAAATTAGTAAAATATCAAATTTAAAAATTCAATTCCATAAAAACTTTGGTTATTACATATCAATTAATAAATCTAAAGTTAATTTAGCACCTGCTCATTGGATTAAAAGGCAAACTCTTACTAATGAGGAAAGATATGTAACCACAGAAATCAAGAATAGAGAAAGTAAAATATTTCAAGTCAAAAATCGCGCGGCTGCTAAAGAATATGAATTATTTTGCGAAGTAAGAAATCTTGTATCTTCCAAAACAAAAAGGATTAGATCCGTAGCAAAAGCTATTGCCTGTATAGATGCATTACTTGGTTTAGCAATTACATCATTAGAAAATAATTTTATAAAACCGACTATTTCACCCATTACAAATTCAGCAGACCAACAAAGCACACAGATTATTGGAGGAAGGAATCCTATAGTTGAACAACTATTAACAAATAGACAATTTATATCTAATGATATTTTGTTTAATAATAAGCAAAAATTAATAATATTAACTGGTCCAAATGCAAGTGGAAAGAGTTGCTTTATTAGACAAATAGGATTAATACAAATTCTGGCTCAAATTGGAAGCTTCGTTCCTGCAAGAAAAGCCGATATTCAAATTGTTGATCGAATATTTACAAGAATTGGAGCCGTAGATGATCAATCAACTGGACAATCGACATTCATGGTAGAAATGTCAGAGACAGCATCAATACTAAATCAAGCGACATCAAACTCTCTTGTCTTACTTGATGAGATAGGAAGAGGGACCTCTACTTTTGATGGGCTATCCATAGCATGGTCAGTAAGTGAATATCTTGCAAAAAAAATTGTATGTAATACAATCTTTGCTACTCATTATCATGAACTAAATTATCTTAAAAACACAAATACAAACGTAGAAAATTTTCAGGTATTAGTAAAACAGAAGAAAGATCAACTATTTTTTTGTCATAAAATTGAAAAAGGTGGTGCGAACAAAAGTTATGGAATTGAAGCCGCTAAGTTAGCCGGGGTTCCTAAAGAAGTTATTAGTAAAGCTATATTAGTTTTAGATTATTTAGAAAAAAATAATCAGTTGAATGCTCAAATTAAAATTAAATAAAATTTTAAACAGATTATATAAAAATTATTTTAAATAGTTTCTCTTAATAAGGCATTAACAGCTGCTGCGGCCATTGCAGCACCTCCTCTCGTAGAGTTCATAACAATTCTAGGATAATTAGTGTTGAGTAATTTATTTTTACTTTGCCTAACACCAATAAAACCTACAGGCATTCCAATAATTAAACTAGGAATCTGTTGTGAATTCTGTATGATCTCTAATAAATTGACTAATGCCGTTGGAGAACTTCCAATAACAATAATTGGCGATTGACTTCCTGAATTTTTAGCAGATAATTCAATCCAACCTTTTTCTATCCCATAAGCAGTTTTAGTCAACCCTGATAAATCTCTATCATCAAACCAATGTTTCGCGGAAACAACTGAGTTTCCGTTTGTATTTTTTGCCATTGATTTAATAGCTGCTGCAGCCATATCAGTATCAGTCAATATTGGTGCTCCAGCTTTAAGAGATTTAACACCTTTTTCGCACGCCCCTTCACTAAACTCCAAAAGCTTCTGAATATTAAAATCACCTGAAGTATGCACTAATCTTTCTAAAACTTTATTTTCCAAGTAATTAAAATTATTTTCAATCAAATTAGATTTAATAAACCTAATACTTTCTAAAAAAATAGGATGATCTTTTATCATTAAAATTTAATTTATTTTATCTTAAAGAAAGCATAATTATAATAGGATTCTTTTTTGCAGATATGCCAATACAAATAATATGGGGAAATGATTTAAATGCAAGTAATAAGTTTATTAAAAAAATAATTGATGAAAAAGTATCCAAAACATGGGGAGAAATAAATATTAGTTACTTAAATGGTGATGATGATAATCAAATAAAACAAGCATTTGATGAAATACTAACACCTCCTTTGGGGGATGGATCTCGAGTAGTTGTATTAAAAAATAACCCATTATTCACAAATAAAAATGAGGAAATAAGACTCAAATTTGAAAAAATTTATCAAAACATTCCAAGTAAAACTTACTTTCTTTTACAAAATACAAAAAAACCAGATTCAAGACTAAAGAGTACAAAATTTATTCAAAATTTAATAAAAAAAGATTTAGCAATTGAAACCTCATTTTCATTGCCCGATATCTGGGATTTTGAAGGCCAGAAAAGATACTTAGAATGCACAGCAAATTCGATGAATATTCATCTAGGTAAAGGGACCGCTGATTTAATTATTAATTCAGTAGGAAATGATAGTTTTAACTTAGTTAGCGAATTATCTAAAGCAAAGATATATCTATCTGCAATAAATAATAACGAAAATAAAGAACTAATTCTAGAAAGTGATGATGTAAAAAAAATATTCAATGATCAACAGTCAAATATCTTTAAAATAATCGATCATCTATTACAAAATAGTATTAATGATGGTCTTATAGAAATCTATTATTTATTAAAAAAAGGAGAACCTGCATTAAGGCTCAATGCGGGATTAATAAGTCAAATCAGAATGCTTACCATAGTAAAATTACTTCATAAATCTGGTGAGCAAGATTTATCAAAAATATGCAAACTTGCAAATATATCTAACCCAAAAAGAATTTTTTTTATCCGTAAAAAAGTAAACAATATATCCTCAGATTTCTTAATTAAATTGATGAGTAATTTATTAGATATTGAATCATCACTAAAAAAAGGCAATAATCCTATTAATGTATTTACGGAAAATCTCGTTAACTTAAGTTAATCAAATATTAAGTTTAATAATTTATATTATGATTTAACTATGGCTTTATTAATCAAAAAATTTGGCGGCACATCGGTTGAAGACATCACAAAAATTAAGGCGATTGCACAAAGTATTATTCAAAGTAAAGAAGCTGGAAATGATATCGTCGTAGTTGTATCTGCAATGGGTCATTCTACAGATCACTTAAATAAGTTAGCAGAATCAATCAGCAAAAATCCCAATAGCCGAGAATTAGATATGCTCCTCTCTACAGGGGAGCAAGTAACTATGGCACTTCTATCAATGTCATTAAATGAATATGGGATTCCTGCAATATCTTTGACAGGTAGCCAAGTGGGAATTGTTACTGAATCGATTCATGGAAAAGCAAGAATTCTAGATATCAAAACAGAACGAATACAAAACTATATTAATCAAGGTTATGTAGTAGTAGTTGCAGGGTTTCAAGGCTCAACGCTTAGTCATACTGGATCAATGGAAATCACAACTTTGGGAAGGGGGGGTTCAGATACTTCAGCAGTAGCACTATCAACAGCATTAGGTGCAGAAACTTGCGAGATATATACAGATGTTCCTGGGGTTCTTACCACTGATCCAAGAATTGTGCCTAATGCAAAATTATTAGATATTATTAGTTGTGAAGAGATGCTAGAACTTGCAAGTGTGGGTGCTTCAGTACTTCATCCAAGAGCTGTAGAAATTGCTCGCAATTATGGAATCAAATTATATGTGAAATCGAGTCAAACACTCTCAAATGGCACTCTTCTACATAGCAAAATTAAACCATTAGCTTTAAAAAGAGGAGGATTAGAATTAACAAAGACTGTTAATAGTCTTGAAGTATTAGAAAAGCAAACCGTATTTAGTATTTCCAAACTACCTGACAGACCTGGAATTGCAGCTCAAATATTTGAAACCTTGTCTGAAGCGAACATTAATGTTGATTTAATAATCCAAGCTACACATGATGGGAAGAGTAATGATATTGCATTTACAGTTACTGATTTTGAGTTAACCAAAACAATTGATCAATGTAAATTAATAACAAATCAATTAGGTGGCGAATATGATTTCAAAAAAAATATGACTAAATTAAGTATTCAAGGAGCTGGAATAATGGGGAGACCAAGTGTATCTGCTGATTTATTTGATACTTTATCCCAAGCAAACATAAATGTAAGATTAATAGCTACCAGCGAAATCAAAGTCAGCTGTGTAATTGATATTGACAATATTCCAAAAGCTATTAGATTTGTCAGTGAAAAATTTAAATTATCTGATAAACAAATATTTATTAATCCAGTAATTGAGAGAGAAGATCAGCCTGAGGTAAGAGGAATTGCATTAGATAAAAATCAAGTTCAAGTTAGCATTCGGAACCTACCTGATAAACCTGGGGTGGCAGCTTCAATATGTTTAGCTCTCGCAGAGAATAATTTAATTTTTGATACTATTGTGCAATCTGAGAGGTTGACATCTTTAAAAACCAAAGACATAAGTTTCACCATGAGCAAGCAAGATAGAGAAAGAGCTAATACAATTTTCCACTCTTTAACAAAGAAATTGGCAGGATCATTCATCGAAGATGGACCAGCTATAGCTAAAGTCAGCACAGTTGGAGCTGGAATGGCATTTAAGGTTGGAACAGCTGGGAAAATTTTTAGAGCACTTGCTAATAAAAATATTAATATTGAAATGATTGCTACAAGTGAAATAAGAACTTCTTGTATCGTCTTAGAAAAAGATTGTGACCAAGCAGTTAATGCAATTCATTCTTATTTCCAATTAGATAAATAATTAATTATTTAAGTATTTCTTGATAATTTTTGCCTGAGTTTCTTAATTCTATCTCTAAGGTTTGCAGCCTCTTCAAAATTTAGTTCTTTTGCTGCATCTTTCATTTTATTTTCTAACTTATCAATTAAGCTAGGCATTTCATCTAGTAAACATTGATTATCTTTAGCATTTAAAATATCGTCCGTTTTATTACTAACAATGTTTATAAGATCTTTAGATAATCCTCCAGTATCTAATTTTCTGGAAAGCTCTAAAAAAGATAATATTGAATTTTCAATTTTCTTACCAGCAGGTTTTGGAGTAATACCATTGATTTGATTATATTTTTTTTGGATAGTTCTTCTTCTATCAGTTTCAGATATTGCTCTTTTCATTGATTCAGTAAAGTTATCTGCATAAAGTAAAGCAACCCCCTCAACATGTCTTGCCGCTCTTCCAATAGTTTGAATTAGGGATCGCTCTGCTCTCAAAAAGCCCTCTTTATCCGCATCTAAAATAGCAACCAAAGAAACTTCAGGGAGATCAAGACCTTCTCTTAGCAAATTTACTCCAACCAATACATCATATTCACCCAATCTAAGATCTTGAATAATCTCTATCCTTTCAATCGAATGAATTTCAGAATGCAAATATCTCACCCTTACTTTATTGTCAGATAAAAAATCTGTAAGATCTTCTGCCATCCTTTTTGTAAGAGTAGTAACCAATACTCTCTGGTTCTTTTTAGCTCTAACTCTTATTTCTGATAAAAGATCATCTATTTGGCCATCACTAGGCCTTACATCAATTATGGGATCTAAAACCCCTGTAGGTCTAATAACCTGTTCAATAAACTTGCCTTCGCATTGATCCAACTCCCATTGGCCAGGGGTTGCACTAATAAACAATGTCTGTCTGGATTTTTCCCAAAACTCTTCACACTTTAAAGGTCTATTATCTGCAGCACTCGGTAATCTAAAACCATGATCTATTAATACTTTTTTTCTAGCTTGATCTCCGTTATACATTGCATGTAATTGCGGACATGTTACGTGACTTTCATCAACTACTAATAACCAATCTTTTGGGAAATAATCTATTAGACATTCTGGAGGAGTTCCTTCTTCTCTACCAGCCAAATGACGTGCATAATTTTCAACACCATTACAATATCCAACTTCTCTTAGCATTTCCAAATCATATTTTGTGCGCTGCTCTAAACGCTGCGCCTCCAACAACTTGCCTTCATAAGCAAATTTATCGAGTTGTTCTTTTAATTCATTTCTAATAGCACTAATGGCAGAATCTAGTCTCTCTTTTGGAGTGACAAAATGCTTGGCTGGATAAACACTCACTTGATCAAGACTCTCAAGAATCTCTCCAGTTAATGGATCAACAAATCTAATAGCCTCAATCTCATCTCCAAATAATTCAATTCTTATCAATCTGTCTTCATAAGCTGGTCCAATTTCTAATACATCTCCCTTAATTCTAAATCTACCTCTCGTAATTTCTGTATCATTTCTTGTATATTGATTATCCACAAGCGCTCTTAGAGAAGAACGTAAATCTATAGATTCACCAACAGCAAATTTAACAGCAGCTTTTAAATATTCACTTGGTATTCCTAAACCATAAATACAACTAATAGATGCGACAACAATTACATCCTTCCTCTCAAATAATGATCTAGTAGCCGAATGCCTAAGCATATCAATCTCTTCATTAATTGAAGCAGTTTTTGCTATGTAAGTATCGCTTACTGGTACATAAGCTTCTGGCTGATAATAATCATAGTAAGATATGAAGTATTCAACAGCATTTTTAGGAAAAAACTGCCTTAATTCATTACATAATTGAGCTGCTAAAGTTTTATTATGAGCCAGAATAAGTGCTGGTCTTCCAGTTTGCTGAATTACATTAGCAATAGTAAAAGTTTTCCCCGTTCCAGTTGCTCCTAAAAGGGTCTGAAACTCTTCGCCACTATTAACTCCTTGAACTAATTTCTTAATGGCTTTAGGTTGATCACCATTTGGTTGATAAGGTGATTGAAGCTTATAGTTATTCATTCATCTAATAACTTAAGATTTTTATATCTTAGGAAACTTTTTCTTTAATCATTGAATTTTTCAAAGATTCTTTTAGGCCTCTAACAACAGCAACCATTGATATTAAATCATCTAATTTATTTACTACAGATCCAACTCCGACTGCAGAAGCTCCACATGATACTGCCAAAGGACATGTTACCTCACTTAAACCTGAAGCACTCATGATAGGAATATTAATAGACTGTTTCTCAAATTCCTTGAATATTGCAAAAGTAGCCGCCAAAGTAGGTACTGACTTTTCTAATAATCCTTGAATTCCTGAACTATATGGGTTAGAACTTTTGCCTCCTTCAGTTTGAATAATATCAGCGCCTTCAAGAACTAATTTAATTGCAAGATCTACTTGTTTATCAATAGGCATATTATGTGGAACTGTCACTGATAGAGGAATATTAGGTAAAAGATCTTTAGTTTCTTTTGTAAGATTTAAAATTTTCTCATCCGAAAAAGTAATTCCTTGGTCATAAAAACTATCGTAATTGCCTATTTCTATTAAAGAAGCTCCTGCCTTAACTGAATTTATAAAAGACTTAGGCTCTACGGAACTTACGCAAATTGGTAATGTTGAAATCCCAATCGCGGATTCAACTAATTCAGGTTTACAAGCTATATCAATTAAATCGGCTCCGCCCATCGAGGCTGCTTCTACAATTTTGTTAACAGTTTGGGGTTCAAAATTACTTAATCCTGAAATAACTTTGAGTAAAGATTTACTGCTAAGCTCTTCTTGAATTTTTTGTGGCAAAAGATTAATCAGACTCATAGATTTGATGAATTCATTACCTGATTGTGACATTGTTTTATTAAAACAGTGAATTTTTAAAAAAATATTATCTGAGTTAAACAATATGTCTGATAAAAATTCGTCACAAAAAAATTGGACATCCTGGCATCATCTCCTGCACAAAGAAATTTTGGGCAATAAAACATTAATTCCTGATGGAGCAAATCTATTAATAGCAGTTTCTGGAGGACAAGATTCGATGGCTTTATTGAACCTAATCAACGATATGAAAACGCAACATAATTGGTTTGTGAATGTTTGGCATGGAGATCATCAATGGCATGAAAAATCAGCGAAATATGCACTTGAATTGAAAAGTTACTGTAATAAAAAAAATATTTCATTTTTTTTTGATCAAGCAAATAAAAATAATATTTCTTCTGAAGAAAAAGCAAGAGATTGGAGATATAAGAAATTAAGTGAAAGGGCAAATCAATTATTAATTGAGAACCAAAAGGAAATTGATATTTACTTATTAACGGGTCACACGAATACAGATAATGCAGAAACATTTTTATTAAATTTAGCTAGAGGAAGCAATTATGCAGGACTAAGCTATATCAACAAAAAAAGATTACTTAAACATCACATTTTTTTAATAAGACCATTATTGATATTTTCTAGAAAAGATACCAAAAAGTTTTGCCAACTTCAAAACATTCCCATTTGGGAAGACCCTACTAACTGCGATCTAACAATTAAGAGAAATATTGTAAGAAAAGAAATTATTCCTATTTTAGAAACCATGTATCCTGGTTGTTCTAAGAGGATAAATAGTTTTGCAGAAAAAATGAGCAATTACAAGAATGAGCAAAATGATCTCAGTAAGCTTGCATCCCTTTATTGTGAAGATGCAATTGGTGTAAAGAGGGAATTATTAAATAGCTTATGCATTGAAGCAAGATGTACTATTTTAAATACTTTTCTAAAGAAGGATTGTACAAAACAATTAAGCTCAAAAAATTTAACTCATTTAGCTTCTTCAATTCTTGAAAAAGATAGAGGCAAAATAGATTTACCAGATGGATTTGAGATTGTTTGGAATAAGGACTATATAAATCTAGAAAAAAACTAGTTTGATACTGCAGATCTCCTTCTTCTAGTCCTACCTGCAGGTGCCTCCTCTGTCTTAGCTACTGGAGTTTTAACAGAATCTTTTACAGATTGATTATTCTTTACTTGATTTGTATTTCTAGCTGATGGATTATTTTTATAATTATTTTGATTACGGTTTATATTTTGATTATTAACATTTGGATAATGTTTATTTTTTGGATGCTGATTTTGCTCATTAACTATTTGAGGTTTATAGGCTCGAGTTCCGCTTGGTGCAGGTTGAGCTAAGCATAGAATTAATGGCTCTACTTGTAATTCTCTTCGCATTCTTCTAGTTAAACCATTTTCAATCTCTCTTTGGACCCCAATCCAATCAACTTCAAAACTATTGGGACTGGTTTGTCTTGATAATTGTTTCCAGCGGTTTTCTAGTACCCAATTTATCTCCCTTTCGGTCCACATTGACATTTTTCTTGGATCAGCTGATATTACTACCCCTCTTAAACTTACTCGTGGTGGAGCTACCATATTACCATCTGTACTTATAGGAGCTAAAACAGTAACTATTCCATCATCTGCTAACTGCTGTCTCTCTTTTAGAGCTCTTGCATCTACCACGCAAGTCCTTGTATTATCCAGCATTTCAATTCCAGACTTTACTGGATCTCCTTGAATCATTGAATCAGCTCTAAGCTCAATTGTGTCTCCATTATCAAGGATGAGTATATTATTGGGATCTACGCCCATCGATTCAGCGGTTTTACCATGCAAAACTTGCATTCTATATTCGCCATGCACTGGAACAAAAAACTTTGGTTTAATTAACGCTAGCATCAATCTTTGATCATCTCTACATCCATGACCAGAAACATGAATTCCATGTTCTTTACCATAAATAACATTAGCTCCCAATTTAATTAATCTATCAATACTGTGCACTACAGAAATTGTATTTCCTGGAATTGGACTGGAAGAAAAAATTACTGTATCAGTAGTTTTGAGTTTAACGTGTGGATGTTCATCTCTTCCGATCCTACTTAATGCAGCCATTACCTCTCCTTGACTACCTGTCATTAAGAGTAGGGTTTCTCTATCAGGTAAATCTCTTATGCTTTTAATTGGGAAAAAGAGATCGTCAGGACATTTTATATAGCCTAATTCACGACATTTACCAACAACATTTAGCATTGATCGTCCCATTAATCCAATTTTACGTCCATGCTTCATTGCTAATTGGATCACCATCGCAACTCTATGGGTTGAACTTGCAAAAGTGGTAAGCATCACTCTACCTTTGGCTTCAGATATTATTCGATCTAAATTTGGAAAAACAGAAATTTCTGAAGGAACAAAACCCTTTACTTCGGAATTTGTAGAGTCCGAGAGTAAGCAAAGAACACCCTTCTCTCCATAAAATGCCATTCTTTCAATATCAGCATGTTTGTTATCAGGTGGCAGATGATCAAATTTAAAGTCCCCAGTAAAGAAAACAACACCTACGGGAGTAGTGAGAGCTAAAGAAAAACTATCACCAATTGAGTGAGTATTACGTATAAATTCTAATGAAAAATGCTGGCCAAGTTTGACAACTTGCCTTGGTTCTATAGTCTGTGTTGTTGTCCTATCAGCCACACCTGCTTCTTCCATTTTTCCTTTAAGCATTGATATCGCTAAAGGTGGGCCATAAATCACAGGAATATTAAATTTCTTTAAATGATGAGAAATTCCACCAATATGGTCTTCGTGACCGTGGGTTACTATCATGCCACGAAATCTATTTAAGTTAGCTTGCAAATAGGATGTATCAGGCATAACAACATTCACACCATGCATGCCATCACTTGGAAAAGCGAGTCCCCCATCTATTAAAATGATGTCATCTTGATATTCAAAAACACATGTATTTTTACCTATTTCATGAAGACCCCCTAATGGAATAATTTTTAAAGCAGGTTCATTTGATCTTTTTGTTTGAGATAAGGTTTGAGTATTATTTGATTTGATTTGATTTGAATTCATAATAAAAGTATTTTAACAAGCAAAAATGTGGTTATTAAAGTCAAAGTAACTTTATTAAAGCGTTAAAAAAAGTATTTACAAAGACAGATTTTGAATTATCTGAAGTAAGCTTTCTCTCTTTTCTTTAATAAGAGGCGCTAATGGATTCCTAGGAGAACCAACCTGCCAACCTTGTAGTTCTAAAGCTGCTTTGATAGGAATTGGATTTGTCGTTTCAAATAGTGCCTTAAAAAGTGGTTGCAGTTTTTCATGAATATCGAGAGCAATAGATATTTCACCTTTTTGAAATGATTCAATCATAGTTTTAAGCTGCAACCCAACAATGTGGCTAGCTACGCTTACTACACCAACAGCACCAACAGATAACATAGGAAGCAACAATGAATCATCGCCACTATATATTGAAAGTTTAGAGCCGCACGCCGCCCTTAACTCTGTCACTTCTTCTATTCTACCGCTTGCTGCTTTAATACTGAGGATATTTGGGGAATTCATAAGTTTATTTACAGTGGTGGGCAATAAATTACAACCAGTTCTTCCAGGGATGTTATACAACATTAAAGGTAAATCACTAGCTGCATTAGCTATAGAACTAAAGTGTTTATAAAGACCTTCTTGAGGGGGCTTATTGTAGTAAGGGACAACAACTAAAGCACCATCCGCACCAAATTCATAAGCTTTTTGGGTAGCTTCTATAGCCTCACTCGTACAGTTACTACCTGTACCAACAATCACTTTAGATCTAGAATTTAAAGAACCTTTTACTGCAACAAACAAATTATGTTGTTCAGCCCATGTAAGAGTTGGAGACTCTCCTGTGGTCCCACAAAGCACAATTCCGTCAGAGCCATTTTCACAAAGGTAATTAGAAAGTTTAATAGCTAATTCATAATCGACTGCACCATTTTTTTTAAATGGAGTAACCATAGCTGTCAAAATTCTTCCGAATAATGGATTAGAAAATTTAGTATTGTTGGGAATCATTTTTTTGCAATTAATAATTCTGCTATTTGAACAGCATTAAGTGCTGCTCCTTTCCTTATTTGATCTCCACATAACCACAATTCTAATCCATTAGAATTACTAATATCAGTTCTTATTCTTCCTACCGCAATATTATCTCTTCCCATCACATCATTTGGCATCGGGAACCTATTTTTTTCATAATCTTCTATTATTTCTAAACCTTTAGCTTTTTTCAATTGATTAATAGCATAAGAAGGTTTGATAACATCATCAAATTCAACATTAACTGATTCAGAATGAGCTCTAAGAACGGGAACTCGAACGCATGTTGAAGACAGTTTTAAATCAGTAATATTTAGTATTTTGCGAGTTTCATTTGTCATTTTCATCTCTTCTTCGCAGTAATTATTTGAAAGCATTGGTGAATTATGTAGAAAGAGATTAAATGCTAAGGAATATGGTAAGACTTCACTTTCTTTCGGATCTCCCTGCAAATATTTCTTAGTTAAAAACTGTAATTCCTCCATTGCTAATTGACCAGCTCCACTTACCGATTGATAAGTTGAAACGATTACTCTTTTAATCGGAGAAATTTTATTCAAAGGAGCTAAAACTAGAGTCAGTAATATTGTTGTGCAATTCGGATTAGCGATAACACCATTATGCTTTAAAGCTTCACAAGCATTTACTTCCGGAACAACAAGAGGAACATCATTTTCTAATCTGAATGCACTTGAATTATCAATTAGTACAGCATTTTGATCTTTAACTGTAGATAACCATTTTTTTGAAATACTTCCACCTGCGGAAGCAAGAACTAAATCAACATTCGAAAATTCTTCTTTTGAAGCTTTTTTAGTAATAATTTCTTCTCCTTTCCATTTGACTATTTTCCCTTCTGAACGCTGAGATGAAAGCAAAACTAATTCTGAGATAGGAAAATCTCTTTCTTCAAGAATTTTAAGTAGTTCAGATCCAACAGCACCTGAAGAACCTAAAACAGCTACTTTTAATGGTCTATTTGGCAAAAAAGGAGAATTTCTCACTATATGAATTAAAAAATTATAAAATTAAATATTTTTCTTACTGTATCAAAAAAGTTAACTTC
>QCTC01000038.1 GCA_003211315.1 Prochlorococcus sp. AG-670-O17
GGATATTCGTCTTAATCTCCAAATCTAATGAATGTTCACAGATAACAATAGTACCTTTTTTTATAAAATTACAATTAAATATTTGATTTAAAACTAATTCATGGTACTTAGCACTATATGGGGGATCTAAATAGATAAAGTCAAATTTTATTTTATTAAAATCATTTAGAGAGGAGATATTCCTCTCAGTATTAGGCTTTGTCCAAATTAATACATCTTTGCAAATAACTTCAATATCATTTTTTCGAATATCTATATTTTGTAATGAGTATAGATTCTTTAAACATATCTTTGAATTATTTTTATTTTTTTCAATTGCAACTATTTTTTTTGCTCCATGATTATATGCTTCACAGGAAACAGCTCCCGTTCCACTAAATAAATCTAACCAATTAGAATTTTCTACAGTATTTTTCAAAATATTAAAAATTGCTTCTCTAACCATTAAGGTTGTTGGTCTAGTATCAATATTATTTGGGCTCTCAAGCTTTCGTCCTCCAATCAACCTCAAATTTGTTTTCATATATTACAAATGAAATTATTAAATACTTTTAACCCATCTACGTAAAAGTTTTTCTCCGGTTTTTCCTGATTTTTCAGGATGAAACTGGCAAGCTAGTAAATTATCTTGCTCTATCATTGCTGTTAATTTCTTAGAACCATAACTAACATTTGCAGTTACTAAATTAGTCTTTAAGGGCACAGCATGATAAGAATGAACAAAGTATACCCAATTATTTAATTCATCCTCTTTTAATAAGCTATTTTTTCTTGTAGGAAGAAGTTCACACCAACCAACATGAGGGATTCTTTGATCAGACAATTGAGGGATTTTTTTTATTTGACCCTTTACTATTCCAAGTCCATTAATTGTGCCTTCTTCACTTGAATCAAAAAGTAATTGCAATCCAAGACAAATACCTAAAAAGGATTTACCACTTTTAATCCAATTTTTAATATCAATTATCAACTCTGTTTTACTGAGATTATTAATTGCAGGATCAAATGAACCAACTCCTGGAAGTATTAATGCTTTACAATCCTTTATTTGATGATTATTTCTAATTAAAGTTACTTCTTCATCAAGGCTTTCTAAGGCTTTTGTAACGGAATGAATATTACCCATCCCATAATCTATGAGTCCTATTTTAGCCAATACCTTATTTACAAGTGTTTTGATAAGGTACTTGAAAGAGTCGCTTTTGGTACTGCTCCAACAACAGTGTCAACTTTTTGACCACCTTTGAAGATCATTAAGGTTGGGATACTTCTGATTCCATATTGACTTGCAACATTTGGATTCTCGTCTGTATTTAATTTAAATACTTTAATTTTCCCTTCAAAGTCTTTAGAAATCTCTTCTACAACTGGGGCAACCATTCTGCAAGGTCCACACCAAGGAGCCCAAAAATCAACTAAGACTGGCAGGTCACTTTGCAAAACTTCTTTGTCAAATGAAGAATCAGTTACGGCGGGGGCTGATGACATAATTTAGATATTCCTTTAGAAAATTTAGCAAGCTATTCTTTTAAGTGATGATTTCATTACAGATAAAAACATATAAGTAACAAAAGATTTAAAAAAGCCCGATAAATCGGGCGATTTGGTGTGTGAGGAGTATGGGGTTTCCCCCATATTATAATGATAACTCCTTAAGAGAAATTTTTAACATTAAAAGCGATAAATTTTTATGTTATTTACCCATTCCAAGTTGTTGAGCTTTTTGATAGACTTTACCCTCTGTTAATAGAGAGGGTGCAATTACAATCTCTACATTTTGCATCTCTTTAATGTTTTTAGCTCCAAGAGTACTCATTGATGTTCTAATAGCTCCAAGTAAATTATGTGTCCCATCATCAAGTAATGCAGGTCCTTTTATGATTCTTTCTAAAGAACCTGTAGAACCGACTTCAATTCTTGTACCTCTAGGTAAAATTGGACTAGGGGTTGCCATTCCCCAGTGAAAACCATTACCTGGGGCACTTGATGATTTAGCTATTGGAGACCCAATCATTACCGCATCAGCACCACAAGCAAGACATTTACAAATATCTCCACCAGTAATAATTCCCCCATCAGCTATTACAGGAACATATCGACCAGTTTCTTCAAAATATTTATCTCTTGCTGAACTGCAGTCAGATATTGCTGTTGCCTGAGGTATGCCAATACCTAAAACACCTCTAGAAGTACAAGCAGCGCCTGGACCAATTCCCACCATAAGACCTGCTACACCTGCGTTCATAAGAAGATCTGCAACTTCATAAGTTACACAATTACCAGCAATAACTGGAACCTTTAAGGATTGACAGAGACTTTTAATATTTAATGTCTCCTTTCCATCCATACCTAAATGCTCGGTTGAAACTACTGTTCCTTGTAGAAAAAATAAATCTATTTTTGATTTAACTAATGTTTCTTTAAATTTAATAGCAGCTTGTGGTGTACCACTTAAAGCGGCAATCCCACCTTTTTCTTTAATATCGTTAATTCTTTGAATTATTAAATCTTCTTTTATAGGTTCACTGTATATTTTTTGCATTAAGGGAACGAATTCACTTTTCCCGACAGATGAGATTTGAGTCAATATTTCTTGTGGATTTTCATATCTAGTCTGAATACCCTCCATATTAAGAACACCAAGGGCTCCTAACTTAGAAAGCTCTACAGCTGTATTTACATCAACAACACTATCCATTGCACTTGCAATTATTGGAATTTCTCTTTTAATATTTCCAATTGACCAAGAGGGGTTAGTTAAACTGTAATCAAGTGTTCGAGTTCCAGGAACTAACGCTATTTCATCAATACCGTAGGCTCTTCTAACTTTTTTGTTTAAACCAATTTCAATATTCACGATTTTTTTATTTATTCTGATTAAATTAACAACTAAAGGTGAAATAAGCCAATAATTATTGAAAAACAAAAGAGTTTTTTTATTATTTGTTTATAAATGTGAGTATATGAAAATTAATTAATAGCTTTTTTTTATTCATTCTGACAATCAGGGATTATTATTAAGTAAAAGTATTTTATATGGCCGATATTGTTGATTCTGAGAATTCTGGTTTGAGTGAAAATAACGATCGCATCATTCAGACTGATTTAAGAAATGAGATGTCACGCTCTTACCTAGAGTATGCAATGAGTGTTATCGTCGGGCGGGCTCTTCCAGATGCAAGAGATGGATTAAAGCCAGTTCATAGAAGGATCCTATATGCGATGTATGAGCTTGGTTTAACGAGCGGCAGGCCTTACAGAAAATGTGCAAGAGTTGTCGGAGAGGTTTTAGGAAAGTACCATCCTCATGGTGATACTGCTGTTTACGATGCATTAGTACGGATGGCACAAGATTTTTCTATGAGAATGCCATTAATAGATGGACATGGTAACTTCGGTTCGGTAGATAATGATCCGCCTGCCGCCATGAGATATACAGAATCACGTCTTCAATCCCTAACAGATGAAAGTTTACTAGAGGATATTGAATCTGAAACTGTGGATTTTTCCGACAATTTTGATGGTTCACAACAAGAACCAACTGTTTTGCCAGCTAGAATACCCCAACTGCTATTAAATGGATCATCAGGTATTGCTGTTGGAATGGCAACTAATATACCTCCGCATAACTTAGCCGAAATAATTGATGGTCTTAAAGCTATAATCAAAAACCCCTCAACAGAAGATAAAGAACTTTTTGAATTAATTAAAGGACCAGATTTTCCTACTGGAGGCCAGATATTAGGAAGAGATGGTATCAGAGAGACCTTCAAATCTGGAAGAGGTTCGATAACCATGAGAGGAGTTGCAAATATTGAACAAATCAAATCTCATGGAAGAGCAGAAAAAGATGCCGTAATAATCACTGAGCTTCCATTTCAAACTAATAAAGCAGCTCTTATAGAAAGAATCGCAGATCTAGTAAATGAGAAAAGATTAGAGGGGATATCTGATATTAGAGATGAAAGTGATAGAGATGGGATGAGAATTGTAATTGAGCTTAAAAGAGATGCCTATCCTCAAGTTGTTCTAAATAATTTATTTAAAATTACACCTCTACAAAATAACTTTAGTGCAAATATTTTAGCTCTTGTCAACGGAGAACCGATAACACTTTCTCTCAGAAAAATGCTAGATGTATTTCTAGAATTTAGAATTGAAACAATTAAGAGAAGAACAAATTTCTTATTAAAAAAAGCAGAGGAGAGAGATCACATTATCAAAGGTCTTCTTTTAGCCCTTGACGCCATGGATAACATTATAAATTTAATAAGATCCGCAAAAGATACGAATTCAGCAAGAGAACAACTGCAAAACGATCATGAATTATCTGTAATTCAAGCAGATGCAATTTTACAAATGCAATTGAGAAGATTAACAGCTTTAGAGGCAGATAAAATTAAAGCAGAGCATGATGAACTTACAAGAAAAATTAGAGATTACAAAGATATATTGAATGATAAAGAGAGAATAAACGAAATTATTCTTGAAGAGCTTAGTAAAATAGATGAAAGATTTTCATCTCCGAGAAAAACAGAGATTCTTAATTTAGGTGGGGGGTTAGATGATATTGACTTAATAGCCAACGAAAGATCCGTTGTTTTATTAACGACTGCAGGATACTTAAAAAGAATGCCTGTAAATGAATTCGAATCTACAAGCAGGGGTTCCAGAGGTAAAGCAGGAACAAAGAATCAACAAGACGATGAAGTTAAATTATTCATAAGCTGCAATGATCATGATACTCTTCTACTTTTCAGTGATAGAGGGGTGGCTTATGCACTTCCAGCATATCGAGTACCTATGAGTAGTAGAACAGCAAAAGGGACTCCATCTGTTCAATTACTCCCAATACCAAGAGAAGAGCAAATTACTTCTCTAGTATCAGTAGATTCTTTCGATAACGAGTGTTATTTATTAATGCTCACCAAAGCTGGATTTATAAAAAGGACTCCACTATCCGCTTTTTCAAAAGTACGTTCAAATGGTTTAATAGCAATTAACCTTGAAGAGGGAGATGCTTTAACATGGGTTAGATTATCTATAGAAGGGGATAGTGTCTTAATTGGGTCAAGCAGAGGAATGACTATTCACTTTAGGTTAGATATTAATGAATTAAGACCTCTTGGAAGAACTGCTAGAGGTGTTAAATCAATGAATTTAAAGGGAGGAGATAAACTTGTTTCAATGGATGTTTTAAGTTGTGACCTAGTTGATCAATTGGCAAACCTTGACGAGAAAGATATTGAGAATGAGAATGATGAAGATCTTGAAGCTAAGCCTTCAAATGGACCTTGGGTTCTAGTAGCCAGTGCTTTTGGACTAGGAAAAAGAGTACCAGTTACAAAATTTAAATTACAAAAACGTGCTGGCATGGGACTAAGAGCAATAAAATTCAGAATCAAAGATGATGCACTCGTCGGCCTTAAGGTTCTTGGAGAAGGTGAAGAATTACTTTTGGTTACAGAAAGAGGTGTAATAGTAAGAACTAATGCCGATAAAATTTCTCAACAATCAAGAGCTGCTACAGGTGTAAAATTACAACGCCTAGATGACGGAGATCATTTATCTGAGGTTGTGTTGGTTCCTCATGAACAAATTAATGAAGAAGATAAATTAATTTCCAATGAAGAAGAAACTTAACAACCATTAGATTAGAAAGTTCTTATGGAAATTGTTGATATTTTAATATTAGGTTCTGGGCCTGCAGCATTATGTTTAGCTTCAGAATTAGCCAAACAAAATCTTAGTATTAAGGGAATATCAACTAAATCTCCGCATGAAAAATGGGAAAACACCTATGGTATTTGGGCTTCCGAGTTAGAGGAATTTGGTTTAGCGTCTTTGTTATCTCATAGATGGTCAAAAACCGTTAGCTATTTTGGAGATGGCATAAAAGACACAGGGAATAATCCCACAAAACATTATTATGATTATGGTTTGATAAATCAGGAAGCTTTTCAAAATGAACTTTTGAAGACCTGCAAAGGTGTTAAATGGTTGAATGAAACTGCAAAATCAATTAAATCAGAAAATAAAATTTCTGAAGTAATTTGTTTATCAGGGTTAAAGCTAAAGGCAAGATTAGTAATTGATGCAAGTGGACACAATAGTAAATTTATTAAAAGGCCATTTTCAAAAGAAGTCGCTCAGCAAGCTGCTTATGGAATAGTCGGTAAATTTTCTATTCCTCCTGTAAAAAAAGATCAATTTGTTTTAATGGATTTTCGTTCTGATCATTTATGTGATGAAGAGTTGTTGAAATCGCCCTCTTTTCTCTATGCAATGGATTTAGGTAGTGAAACATATTTTGTTGAAGAGACATCTCTAGCTAGTTTCCCTGCTTTTTCACCAGACCATTTAAAAAAAAGACTTTTAAGTAGATTAGAGAATAAAGGTATAAAAGTAGTAGAGATTTTTCATGAGGAGAATTGCTTATTCCCTATGAATTTGCCACTCCCATATAAAAATCAATCTGTTCTTGGTTTTGGAGGAGCCGCAAGTATGGTTCATCCCGCATCTGGATATATGATTGGATCTCTATTAAGAAGAGCACCACTTCTTGCTGAAAAATTAGCAATCTTTTTAAAAGAATCAAACTATAGTTCACTAGAATTAGCCAGTAAAGGATGGTCAGTGTTATGGCCATATGAATTAACTCAAAGACATAAGCTGTATCAATACGGACTCCGGAGATTAATGAGCTTTGATGAAAGTAGATTAAGAAGTTTCTTTTCAAATTTCTTCAAATTGTCAACAAAAGAATGGGTAGGTTTTCTAACCAATACACTTCCATTACCAAAACTAATTTACGTAATGAGTAAAATGTTTATCAATTCACCTTTAAAAGTTAAGCTTGGAATGTTAAAGATAAAATGACTTATTCTACCCCTTTTGTCATAACATAAAACCCTTTCCATACTGCCTTTAAGTTAATTCTTAATAATGGCAGAAACAGCTCGCATCACCAGAAAAGATGGGTCCTTTTTTCATGAACAATGCAACTCCCGATTTTTTATTTATCAGACCAAGTGGTAATTCTATAAGTCCAAATGGATTTGAAGAAATGATGAATTTTGGAGATGCAGTACAAGAAAAAGCAGAAAAAACAAAAAGATACCGATTCGAATTTCTAAGTGATAATGTTGCAATGTGCATTTTCACTCTTGGTTCAAAATTCATATATATAGGGACTCCTATTGATGATTTACCAACAGTTACCTCTATTTTCAAAAATATGGGTGATGTTTGGAAAATTCATTTGATGGAGAGATCAACAGGAGATTCGGATTTATCTTTATGGGTTTAGCAAAGTTAATAACTTTATTAATGGTCTTGCTACTTGTAGGAAGTTCTTTTATAGGTTTAATTTTTAATTTTTATTAAATGAATTCACCTACGAATTGGGAATTTTTTAAGCACGATCAAGATAAAATTCTATGGGTACATATCTGTACTGAAGACTTGGATAAAATTGAAACATCTATAAACAACTGGTGGAAAAGAAGATATCCAGGATACAAAATAAGAGTTGTTTCTAAACATGAATTTGAGCAAGTGAAAATGCGGCAGACCAAAAACAACAATTAAATTAATTTTTGGTAAACATTGAAGGGCTGTAAATATCATATATAACGAATAAGTAACAATACTCACCCTAATCCACGAAAAAGTAATATATGATTTAACTTAATTAAGTGTGTAGGAGAAGTTTAATTAAAACCAGTGGAAACTAGGAAACACTTGTTTTAGTAAAACTAATAAAAGATCTCTAGAAATAGAGATCTTTTTTATTTTTCTTTTTTAAGTGCATAAAAAAACTATTGCTAATTCAATAAATTTTATCCTAATTTAAAGTGTAATATTGCAAACAGAAAAGTTTTCATCAAAATCTAATATCTCTTTTGGTGATACTCAACTTAAGAAGGAAATAAGGCTCTAATACAATTTTTAAACTCGAGGTATCATTTGATAAAGGTTAGAAGATTTTAAGTTTTAATTATTTACACTACGCATATTAAGGGGCATAATAATAAAAAGGAGTAATTAACCCGCTTCCATCATCCTCGGTATATTTTTGAGATTTAAAAATAAGATCTTGTAGTTAGCGATAACTTATAAACAGTAATAAAGAGGTATTAATATTCATAAAAAGAATGTTTAATTACTAACTAATGTAGATCGACTGTTAATCATATATTTTATCTTGGTCTAAAATTTCTCTTTTGTATTTCTCACAAAGTTCATTATTGTATTGATATTTCTGTATTATTTTTAGGATTTCATCGATAGCTTTTTCTTTTTCTTCTTTAGGTTTCATTGTTAGTTGGAATCATCTTATAATTTAATTGAACGAATCCATGAAAAGTATCTAGATTTTCTATTTCGTTGCTCTTTAAATATTAATCTATCTGCCGTTTGCGAGGGTGATTCTCCCTTCTTAATCTCAGTCTTCATGGAAATACCAAATCCACTCGCTTCAATCTTAGGAGTTCCTCCTTCAAGATAAAAGAGAAAAGACCAACCTTTATTCCAACCAAGATAAAAGGGATTTTGAGGCATTAATTTACTTATATCTATTAGTTCAATAATAATTTCTGAATAAAATCTTTTATTGTATTTACTAATACATTTGGAAATAGTTTTCCAAAAAAAGGAGCTCATTGAGAATGTTTTTCGTATCTGGTCTTCAGATTGGTGGAGAGCTTATTTTTCCAAACTGGAGAATCACAATTAATATTTCCTATTTTCCCTTTAGTTTCAGAGGTCTTTTTTTTCATAAAATCTATGATAAAAGGATTTTCATAAGGATTTAAACCTTTATCTCTGCCTTGAGTATCTTGTGGTCCCTGACTGTTAGGTAATTTGTAACTCTTGAATCTAAATTGCAATAAAAACACACTAATGTTTTCAATCAGCGCGTTTAGTGATTAGAAATGAGTGTGAGAAGAGTTCCTATATCGCTAATACTCTGAAAAAATCAATTCGCCCCTGTATTTACTATTTTTTATGTTTTTTCAAGTGGTGCCATAGTTAATCCTTTGATGACAAGTTGCTGATGATATAGTTCTGCCTGCTCAAAGGGTCCTCTCCATACTTCTGCCCACCCTTCCCTATCAACTTCGAACGCAAGTAACCATGATTTTTTTTCACTTATTCCAGGAATTATACTTACAAGACAATTTGCCACATGTTCAAACGTATTAAAATTATCATCAAGAACTATTATCCTTGCTTCTGGATATTTTCTTCTTGTTGTCTTTGGATCTACGACTGAATTAGTTAAATTGTCAAAAATTTTCATATAAAATATTAGTAGGAATATAGTTGTTTTAGTGTAGTTATTTTCTATTTACATAAACTCAATGTTAAAACCTCTAATAAATAAAGTTATTACCCATGGTCAAACCTTAAATAGTTGCTACGTTTGAAATAAGAGATTGACTTTATTATGTTTACAAATTATCTGCCTAGTGAGATGGTGACGGTTTTAGAGGTAACATCGATGTTTTCCTTTTTAGTTGGAACAATATTAGTTATGTTGTTTACATCAGATCAGGCTAATAAAAAGAATCTCTATTTAAAGAAAGCTAAATAACTAAATATATATATATGAGGCAAACACATTAACAAATAGAAGTTGATTGAGACCTGGCTGGTAAAAATTCGAAATGTTAGGGTGGTGGACTATTAGAACTTCGAACTACTACTGCTAAAGCCTTTAATGATTATAGACATCCTGATTTCCAGCCTGATCCTGGATGGAACAATATATGCAAACAAATTGCCGGTAAGGATGGCTTAGGTATTGATTTATTAGGCGAAAATCCAGATTAATGAAACGCCTTCTACTTCTTTTAATATGTTTGTTAGGTAAAAAGTCTTATTTTTGAAACTTGGTATTCTTTATCACTTTTCAGTTATTACATTAAATTGCATGATTGGTTTAGTTGCAATTTTAATATCATGGCTCAATCATCAATGAATACTCCTTACGCTCAAAGACTAGCGGAAAAATTTAGAGAGTCTCAAGGATATTTAAGAGCTAATGGATTTAGTAGATCAACTAAAACTCTTTATGAAGATATAGAAACTTCAACTGATAAATAACTAATATACCCCAACACTTACCTGAAATGCTGTATGGCTATGATGGTTTGTCTTCCCAGCCTATGGACATACCGATTGCCTAATCATGGTGATTTACAGTCGATCTATGATATTCATACAAAAAAATTAAATTTTTAATGAATGCTCCAGAATCGATATGGGATATTTTAGAAAATAATGATGAAATAACAATTAATTCGGAATAAGAAATACAACTTGTAAAAAAGTCTTTGATTTGATTGAGCTAAAGAAAAACCGGGAGTACAATCTCTTTTTTTTAGCTTAGTAAAAGGTGAGATTACTCATAGAGATTCATAAGATTTATGCTTAAATATTCGTGATTCTTATCAACTTATAAATGGTTTACTCTCAAGCAAAAGTTATTGCAGGAGGATTAGCTCATATCCCAATAGTCATATCAGTGTTTTATTTTTTAATGATTTCTTTTAATAAGAGAGCTTTAGAATTTGCTGAAACAAATAAATTAATAAAACCAAAGTCAAAAGTAGTGGAATCAGAAACCGAAAAGAAGCTATTGATTGCAGGGAAAGAAGAAACGGAAGAGGTAAAAGAAACCGAAGTTAAAGAAGAGAAAGCACAAGCTATAAAGGAAATCTCAAATAAGGTAGAAGAGATTGAAAAAAAAGCAGAAGATGTAAAAGAAAAAGTGAAGAAGAAACAGAAAGACAAGAAAAAAAAGAAGAAAAAAAAAGATATGAAGAGGGATTAATTAATTGAAAGGATAGTCATCCAATATACATTTAATTTATATGGTGGTTTTTGCTCAAGTATTAATGCTTTGGGGTTCTCATAACTATATTTCTATAGTCGATAGGAGTATAAGTAATTCAGGAGTCAAAGGCACTTCATCGACTTTGTGGATACTGAGGTGCATGACTTGAAGAGGGCGACAAGCCCTCTTATTTAT
>QCTC01000039.1 GCA_003211315.1 Prochlorococcus sp. AG-670-O17
GAAATGACTTCTATTCCCATCGAATAACAATTAGAAATATATCTCTGCATTTTGTCGCTTGAACCAGCATTAACACTTAAAAGAGAAGCCATATAAGCTACTGGATAATGTGCTTTTAAAAAAGCAGTTTGGTAAGTGACTGCTCCATATGCAGTGGAATGACTTTTGTTAAAACAATACTCAGCGAATAAAACCATTTGATCAAAAAGATCATTAGCAATTTTTTTATCTACGCCTTTTTGACAGGATCCTTCAATGAAAATATTACGATGTTTAACCATCTCAGATACTTTCTTTTTTCCCATTGCTCTTCGTAATAAGTCTGCATCGCCAAGAGAATAACCTGCCAAATCTTGAGCAATTTTCATAATTTGCTCTTGATAAACCATTATTCCGTAGGTTTCAGTGAGAATAGATTCAATGAAAGGATGAGGGAAATCAATTTTTTCACTCCCATTTTTTCTATTGATAAATTTTGGTATGAGACCAGCATCAAGAGGTCCAGGCCTATATAAAGCCAAAATAGAGGAGATATCTTCAAGGGAATTTGGCTTAAAGTCTTTAACAACTTGTTTCATCCCAGATGATTCTAATTGAAAGATCCCTTCTAAATCCCCTCTTCCAATAAGATCAAAAGTCTTATTATCTTTTGGAGGTAATTCGTCAATATTTATTTTTTGACCTGTGGAACTTTCAATTAAAGATATTGTCTTATCTATCATTGTAAGATTTTTAAGGCCTAAGAAGTCCATTTTTAATAAGCCTAACGATTCAATATCATCCATTGAATATTGTGTAATTATCTGTCCTTCATTATTCCTTTGGAGTGGTACGAGCATATCTAAAGGATCAGATGCTATGACAACTCCTGCGGCGTGAACTCCATAAGTTTTATTAGTCCCCTCAATTCTCAATGCCAAATCAACCCATCTTTTTACCTTAATATCTTTTAAATATTTATCCCTAAATTCAGGACTAGGAGATTTTTTATCAATCATTTCATTCAGCTTATAAGGTTTCCCCCTTACAACTGGTATTAACTTAGCTAACTTATCAGAATCTCCATAAGGGATATCTAGTACTCTTGCAACATCCTTTAATACTGCTTTTGATGTCATTTTATTAAAAGTAATTATTTGCGCAACTTTATCTTCGCCATATCTGTTGGTTACATAATCAATAACTTCATTTCTCCTTTCAATACAAAAATCTGTATCAATATCAGGCATAGATTTTCTTGCTGGATTTAAGAATCTCTCGAATAATAATCCATGTTTAACTGGATCAATGTTTGTAATTTGAAGAGCATATGCTACAAGTGAACCTGCAGCAGAACCTCTACCTGGGCCAACAGGTATAGAGCTATCTCTGGCAAATTTTATATAATCCCACACAACTAAGAAATAGTCAGGGAAACCCATATCATCTATAATTTTTAATTCGGAAGTCAACCTTTTCTTATAGATTTCATCGATATCATCAAAATTAGTTTTACTAAGCCTACTTAAAAGACCCTGCTTAGTTATTTTTGTCAAAAACGATAAGGAGTCAGTCTCTTCTTTTAAAGGAAATTTTGGCATTCTATAGGTACCGAATAACTCAAATTCCTCAATTTTTTGTGAAACCTCTACAGTATTATTTATTGCTTCTTTAATAGATTCTTTATCAATATGATCATTAAAAAGTCTAAGCATTTCATCCTCATTTTTAATATATTCTGTTCCGGTATATCTCAATCTCTTTTCGTCACTTATAAGTTTTCCAGTAAGAACACAAAGTAAGGCATCATGAGCTTCAACATCCATATTTGAAATGTAATGAGCATCATTAGTAGCAATAACTTTAATTTGGTGCTCTTTACCTATTCTTATTAATTCAACATTTACAATTCTGTCTTCTATAGAACCATGGTCTTGTATTTCAAGATAAAAATCATCTCCTAATAATTTCTTATACCAAACAGCAGTATTCTCAGCGACATCAATCCTTCCTTTTAAAATTGCTTGAGGAATCTCTCCACCTAAACATGCTGTTGAAATAATAAGACCATCATTATATTTTTCTAAAAGAGATTTATCAATACAAGGTCTAGAAAAGATACCTCTACCCCTCATACCATTAAGATGACTAATTGTCGTTAACTTTACAAGATTCTTATAACCTGTGTGATTTTTGGCTAGTACTACCAAATGGTATCTTTTTTCCTTTTTTGGCTGAGGGTCATCAATAGAACCATTTATAATGTACATTTCATTACCAATGATTGGTTTTATACCCTTATTTTTACATTTTTTTACTAAATCAAGAACACCATACATAACTCCATGATCGGTCAAGGCAATTGAATCCATTCCAAGTTCTGAAGCCCTATCAACAATTTTCGAAACTTGACTTGCTCCATCTAGAAGACTGTAATCGCTATGATTATGAAGTGGAACAAATCCCATGTTTAACCGATTTATATTTATAAGATAGAGAATATTTTTAAAATTTCTATACTTTACTAATACAAATTAATTATTAATTCAAATTTCAATATTAGGTTTCTTATTCATAACTTCAGCATCCCTTTCAAATATATTTGCAACATTTAATATTCGATGCTCCTCCAAAACATTTCCGATTAGTTGAAGACCAATAGGTAACCCCTTTTTATCAAATCCACACGGAATGCTGATAGCTGGAAGTCCAGCCAGATTAACTGGAACAGTTAAAAGATCAGACAAATACATCGATAAAGGGTCATTTGTAAAATCTCCTTTTAAGAAGGCAGTTGTAGGGCATGTGGGGGTTAATAGAACATCAACTTCTTTAAAAGCAGTATCAAAATCCTTTCTAATTAAGGTTCTTACTCTCTGAGCTTTCTTGTAATAAGCATCACTATATCCTGCTGATAAAGCATAGGTACCTATCAAAATTCTTCTTTGTACTTCATCTCCAAATCCTTCAGCTCTACTCTTGGATATCATTTCTAATAAATTAGAGACACTATCTGATCTATATCCATATTTGACACCATCATATCTTGCTAAATTAGCTGAGGCTTCACATGGAGCTATTACATAATAAGTTGCAATACCATCATTAAATCTAGGACACTTTATATTATGAATTTCAGCACCTAAAGATCGGAATCTCTCTACACCAGATAGTACTGATTCCTTAACCTCAGGATCAAGGCCTTGATGATCAAAACATTCCTCAATAATCCCTATTTTAATACCTTTAATTGATTTATCTATATCTGATAAGTAATTAGGTACTGGTTTATCGAGACATGTTGAATCCAAATTATCCTTACCAGAAATTGAGTAAAGGATCTCAGCAGCATCTGAAACAGTATTTGTAATTGGACCTACTTGATCAAGAGAACTTGCAAATGCAATTAGCCCCCATCTGCTTACTCTTCCGTAAGTGGGTTTAAGCCCTACAACACCACAAAAAGATGCTGGCTGTCTTATGGAACCACCAGTATCTGAACCAATAGCCGCCAAGCATAAACCGGCAGCTACTGAAGCAGCACTACCTCCAGAACTTCCCCCGGGTACTCTATTTATATCCCATGGATTTGATGTCGCGCCAAATACAGAAGTCTCAGTCGAGCTTCCCATTGCAAATTCGTCTAAATTAGTTTTTCCCAAGCAAATACCACCTGACGACCATAATTTATCTGAAACATAAGACTCATATGGAGAAACAAAGTCTTTAAGCATTTTACTTGAACAAGAAGTTACCACCCCCTTGGTACAAATATTATCTTTTATAGCAATAGGTAATCCTGCAAGCGGAGGAAGTAGTTGATTATTAGAAATTAATTTATCTATATTTTCTGATTGAGTAGTAGCGATCTCCTTAGTTAGGCAAGTATAAGCATTTATTTTTGGATTTGTTGTTTCTATTTTCAAAAAAAATTCATTAACTAATTCCTTAACTGAAGCATTTCCACTATTAATTTCCTTTCTAAAAGAATTAAAGTTCATATCAAAATCGAGAATTAATATTAAATAAGTTATTAAACAGTTAGTGGTTCTTCTTTATTACATCTAACAATATTATGTTTGATATCTGTTGCACCCTCTTCTGAAAGATCAGAAATAAATTTTTCTAAATTTTCATAAAGACTCCGTTTTGTGAGAAATGGACCATACCAATAAGTGGAGGATGGAGTTCCTGTCTCAACTTTTGCCCACCAAGCCAAACCAAGTTTGTTACCTAAATTTCTAATCAATTTTTTTGGCCCTCTTTTAAAGACCATCAATTCTTGTTAAATTCTATACAATTTTGTACTAATTATCCAAGTAATGTTTACTAAATAAATAAATATATTGAAATAACAATAAATAATTTTCAAAATAACTTTTTTTACTAGATAATTAAGTTAATTATTTGATATGTAACATAAGGAAATAGCAGCTGCTACTGAGGCATTTAAGCTCGAAGTTTTCCCTTTAAGAGGAATTTTAAGTAAATAATCACATTTTTTTTGGACTAACAAGGAGATTCCTTTATTTTCTGCTCCAACTACTACAAGAAAAGGGGCTTTTTCCTTAAATTCTGAAATTGGAACTTGCCCTTCTCCTGATAATCCAATAATAAGAAAACCCTTTTTCTTTAATTCATCAATAGCTCTGTTTAGATTTACTACTCTGCTTACAGGTATATGCTCTAATGCACCAGCTGCAACTTTAGCAACAGTTCCAGTTAAACCTACAGATCTTCTTTGAGGGACAATAATACCTTTGCAATCAAATGCTTCTGCTGATCTAATAATTGCTCCAAAGTTGTGAGGATCTGTTACACCATCCAATGCAACAATAATTGGATTAGAGGATTTACTTTTGGATATAGTAATTAATTTTTCTAAAGATATTGAATGAGAAGAAGCATGCTGTAAAGCAACTCCTTGATGAACGGCTCCAGATGTTAGTTGTGAGAGTCTAGACCAAGTGACCTCTTCTATTAAAACACCTTTGGACTTAAGATCTTTTAATAATAGGTAAAATTTTTCTGAAGAAAAAATTTCGGAAGTACACCAAATTCTATTAATTGGTCTTTCACTATTTAAAGCAGCAAAAACAGAATGCTTGCCCCAAATCCAGTCTTCATAATTTCTTTCATTTGAACTCAATTGAAACTGTTTTGAACTATTTTCAGAATAATTTTCTGTTTTAGGAACGTTAGAAGAAAATCTTGTATGTGGTTGATTAAATCTATTTATAGGTTTTTCTTTTGATTTTAAGTAACTGTATTCATTACTTTTTATATAATCTTTTTTATTAGAATAGTCTGTCCGTTTAATATTGTCTCTTTTATTAAAATCATCTCCCCTTTGAAAATTATCTTTTCTATTAGAATCGTCTCTCCGTTTAAAATTATCTCTTCTATTAGAATCGTCTCTCCGTTTAAAATCATCTCTTCTATTAGAATCGTCTCTACGTTTGAAATTATCTCTTTTATTAGAGTTCTCTCGAGTATTTAAATCATTTCCTTTTTTAAAATTATTTCTTTCATAAGTATTTTTTTTACTTGTTTTAAATCTATCTTCTTGTACATTATTGGATTTATAATTATTTTTTGATTGTGACCTTCTACTAGATGTATCATTACTTTTTTTGGAATAATTATTTTTAGAAAAGTTTTTCATAAATTTATCAACTTATTTACACTCTAGGTATTCAAAAATTTTAGACAATCTTTTGGGATCTTTTAGAAATAACCATCCAATTAAAGCTTCAAAACCTGTTGCTCTTGAATAGATAGATGGATCTGAAGATTTTGGAAATCTCTTTGTTTTATTTCTAGCTCGTCTTATTAAATTAATTTCA
Source organism: Prochlorococcus sp. AG-670-O17 (assembly GCA_003211315.1). Classification (GTDB taxonomy): domain Bacteria; phylum Cyanobacteriota; class Cyanobacteriia; order PCC-6307; family Cyanobiaceae; genus Prochlorococcus_A. The sequence goes on from QCTC01000039.1 coordinate 5,826, forward strand.
AATGAATTTAATAAATGTTCTATTTCATTTAGTGATTTTGATTGAGCTTGAGCTTTTACTTCATTCACAACTGAAAGATGAAGATCTCTTGATTTTAATGGGATATGAATATGACGTAATCTTTGGTGTAACTCCCATACAGAATCACCTAGCCAAGCAAGTTGAATAACACCTATCTCTTCAGGGGAGCCCTGAGGCGCAAGATTTTGTGTCCAATAATTCAATTCTTCAAATAGAGCAATGCGTCTTGAAGAGTAGCTTTAAAATTAAGAAATTCTGCTAATCTTACAAGTTTTATAGTTTGAGCCACTCTAGAATTTCCGACTACAGAAAACCCTAATTTAAGTTTTTTACATTCCTTGGAAGTTTGAACAAGGGCACCTAAACCGGATGAATCCAGGAAGTCTACTTTACTTAGATCAATTACAAATGACAGAGGCTTCGTTTTAATAGTATTGGTAATAAAAGTTTTAAATTGTTTTTCAGAAAAAGCATCTAATTGACCTTTTAAAGTAAAAACAATAATATTTGCCTTTATTTCGAAATTTCCTCTTAAGGAAACAGTTAGCTTTTGGAAATCTTCTATGATTTAATCCCTCCAAAAAAAATTAATTTATTAAATGTAATTATCAAATCAAAAAGAATCAATATGTCAACATCTTTCTAACATTAGAGAAACAAATTTTTCAAATAAATAATCAGAATCATGAGGCCCAGGACTTGCTTCAGGGTGGTATTGGACACTAAATATAGGCTTATTAATAAGTTTCAATCCAGCTACAGTTTTATCATTAAGATTAAAGTGGGTTATTTCAACTAACTCATTGGATAAAGTATTTGGATCTATAGCAAAACCATGGTTCTGACTTGTTATTTCAATATTATTATTAATGCCACAAGGATGATTTAATCCCCGATGTCCAAAAGGTAATTTATAAGTTTTTCCACCTAATGCTAACCCAAATATTTGATGACCAAGGCAAATACCAAACATCGGAATTTTCCCATAATTTATTAGTGATTTAGCTAAAGAAATTCCATCAAGAACAGTAGAAGGATCCCCTGGGCCATTTGAGAAAAATATTCCATCAGGTTCAAGACTTAAAACATCTTCAAAGGAAGAATTTGAAGGCAAAACATATATTTCACATCCATGTGAAGCTAATCTATTGAGAATTGATTTTTTAATACCAAAATCTATCGCGACAATCTTTAATTTATTTAAATTATTAGATAATCTTTCTCTTAAATCAAAATCAGTCATGGTAGTTTTCTTAGATATGTAAATATTCTTTGTTGAAACTTCTTTAGCTAAATTTAAGCCTCTCATATTAGGAGTATTAGAAATAATTTCAAGACAACTATCATGATCATTCTTTTCTGTAGTAATAAGTCCATTCATGGAACCGTTTGATCTTAGAACTTTAACAAGGGCTCTTGTATCGACTCCATAAAGTCCAATAATATTTTTTTCGATTAGCCACTGATTAAAATTTAATTTAGATCTCCAATTACTATTATTGTTTGAGTAATTACGCACAATTAAACCTTTGACAGTATTCTCCGATTCTGAATCTTCAAAGTTAATTCCTGTATTTCCAATCTCTGGATAAGTAAATGTAAGTATCTGTCCATAATAACTTGGGTCAGTAATTACTTCCTGATAACCAGTCATGCCAGTATTAAATACGACTTCACCAACAGTAGAACCCATCGCACCAAATGAATAACCTGCAAAAGTAATCCCATTACTCAAAACAAGTTTTGCATTTTTCTTAAAAGGATGATTCATTAAATAAAGAATATTTTATGATTCAAAATAATTTTTCATGAGCAAAAATTTATCCCAAGGTTTTGCTTCACTCATAGAATACAAGGCTTTTTGAAATCCCTTTTCAATATCATCTTCAATTCCAGCGACCCAAAGGACTAACGCTGTATTTAAAGCAACTACATCCATATGAGCCTTTTGACCTGAACCATTCAAAACAGATTTTAATATGTCTTCATAAGACTCATCATTTGATACGATTAAATCTTTATTTGAAGTGTTTTGATAATTAAAGTCAGATACATTTATTTTTGAATGTTGAAGCTTTCCTTTATCTACAAATATAATTTTATTATCACCTTCTAATGAAGCCTCATCTAGGCCACCATAACCATGAACAACGATTGCTCTATCCAAACACATTCTGCTCAAAGCAGAGGCCATAGGATTAAGTAATTCCTCAGAAGCAACACCTAAAACTTGAGCATTAGGCCTTAAAGGATTTACTAATGGACCTAGTTGATTAAAAACAGTTCTTATGCCAAGAGCCTTTCTTAAAGGAGCTAATTTAATTAATGATTTATGCCAAATAGGAGCAAATAAAAAAGTTACCCCAATTTGATCTATTGAAGAAATAACCTTTTCTAAAGAGGAATTTAAATTAATTCCAAGATTTAACAAAACATCTGCCGAGCCAACTTTTCCACTAGCACTTTTGTTTCCATGTTTTGCAATATTAACACCACATGATGAAGCGACAAAAGCAACCGCAGTTGAAATATTAAAAGTGTTTGCCCCATCACCCCCAGTGCCACAAGTATCAACCATAAATAAGTCAGGACGTTCTACAGGCAATTTACAAGCATTCAAAAGTACCTCTGCCATAGAAGCTAATTCAGTGCCTGTAGCTCCCTTAGCTCTAAATGCACTCAAAAAAGCTCCAGTTTGCACCTCCAATATTTCATCATTCAGCCATCTTTTCATTAAATAATTTGATGTCTCAGCATCAAGGTCTTGCCCACAAAGTAATTGGTTTAGAATTTCAGAATTTGTTTTAGTTATAGTCATTTATATTTAGTTAATTTATGATTCATTACTCAATTAGAAGTATCAAAACCGGATCCTACTAAATCTTTAGTTGTATTTGAAGGTCTAAAATTATTTGACCATAATTCTTTAGTCTTAAAAAAAAGATTATCCTTTGTTATTTTCCAAAATTTTAGTGTTTTTTCAATATCCTCTTTCATCTCAATTTCACCGGGAAAATTATCATAACGATTAATTAATCTAGCTAAATTAATTAAATCAAAATCTTCAGGTATTTCTTTAGTTATTAGAGAGTCTATAATCTTTTTATCAGTTGCATGCAGAGGATGAATTTGCTCATTGCTCATAATTAAAAACCAAATCATTTATAAAACTAGCTCACATATTGGAAAATGAAACATTATCTTAATCATATGGGAAATAATAAATGAAGAATCTTAAATTAAAAGTCATATTTAAATATTTAAAACCATACAAAAAAGAATTTTTATATGGTGGGATTGCGCTACTAGTAGTAAATGTTTTAAGCGTTTTAATACCGTTAGAAGTCAAAAATATAATTGATCAATTAAAAGATGGATTTTCATCTAGTTTCGTTATTTCAAAATCATTGTGGTTAATGTTTCTGGCAACTTGTATGGGTCTTATAAGATTATTTTCGAGGCAAATTGTATTTGGCATAGGAAGAAAAGTTGAAGTAAATCTTCGTCAAAAATTATTTGACCACTTACTAATTCAAGACCCTGATTGGATACAAAAAAAAGGTAGTGGGGATATTATTAGTAGAGCTACTAGTGATGTAGAGAACATAAGAAGACTCTTAGGTTTTACAGTTTTAAGTTTATGTAATATCGTCCTGGCTTATTCTCTAACAATTCCTTCAATGCTATCGATTAATAAAACATTGACAGTAGCTGCATTAATGATATTTCCAATGATATTAGTAATAGTTAGCTTATTTGGAGGAAGAATGGTGAGTCAAAGAAAAATTCAGCAAGAATCACTTTCCAAACTAAGTGATTTAATTCAAGAAGATTTATCAGGTATAAGCGCTATAAAAATATATGCACAAGAAAACGCTGAAAAAAAAGAATTTAATAATTTTAATAAAATATATCGCAATTCAGCTATAAAGCTTGCAAGAACAGCAAGTACATTGTTCCCACTATTACAAGGTATTTCTTCAATTTCATTATTGATACTTTTAGGTCTAGGGACCTCCCAATTAGAAAATGGATTTATCACCATAGGAGGACTAGTTGCATTGATATTATTTGTTGAAAGACTTGTATTTCCGACAGCTCTACTGGGATTTACATTAAATACTTTTCAATTAGGACAAGTCAGTCTAGATAGAGTTGAAGAGATATTTCAAAACAGTCCAAAAATTGTTGATAAACCAAGATCTAAATTTATAAAGAAAAAAGTTGAAGGTTTTATTGAGGCCAAAAATTTAGAAATAAGATATGAGGGAGCAAAATTTAACTCATTAAATAGATTAAATTTCAAAATCAATCCCGGAGAACTTATCGCCATAGTCGGTCCAGTTGGATGTGGAAAAACAACCTTAGCTAAATCATTAGGTAGAACTATTGAAATACCCGATGGACAATTATTTTTAGATAATGTTGATATTAAGAATATTAAATTAAGAGATTTAAGAAAACACATTGCTATCGTACCTCAAGAAGCATTTCTATTTACATCTACGATTTCAGAAAATTTAAAATTTGGAGATCCAAAAGCTTCTAGAAATACAGTAAAAAAAAGCGCAGTAAAAGCTGGATTGATAGAAGATATTAATAGTTTTCCAGAAGGTTTTAAAACAATCGTAGGCGAAAGAGGTATTA
>QCTC01000040.1 GCA_003211315.1 Prochlorococcus sp. AG-670-O17
CAGCCCAAAGATCTAAAATGATTGCTCATCTTAATGAAGTCCGGGGATTTATGGAACAGCTTTCTCCAGAATTAGGAGTAACTGATCCTGTTTCTGGAAATATTGTTGCCTAAAAAATTTTTATATGAATATTTCTCCTCACGTATTAATAGATGCAGGAATACTAAGTACTGCTCTTACTATAACTCTGGTACTAAGAGCTAAAGGTAATGCAGCCAGAAAAGAGCGAGAAAGTAAATGATTACTAAAAAAGAAGAAAAAGAATACGAAAAACCTAAATTATTTAGGATTTGGAATTTTCTAATCTATGGAAGTTTTTTTGCTATTGGTTCTTTCTTGGTTTATTTATATTCCGCTTATATATTTATAAATAAATAATGGAACATTGGCTGATAAATTCCAAGAGATCAGAAGTGAAAAGATTTATAAAGAATGGGAAGAGTATTGATGGAGTCTTTGAGTATATGTTTATTGACTCTGGAAAAATAGTTGGAGTATTAGGGAAACAACCTCCATTAATAATAACAACAGTTTCTGTAGAAATAGATTTAGCTAGAGAAATATATGAAAGATTACTTTCTCAAGGCTGGCGTAAAACAAAAGTGGTTTGGTAATAAATAATCATTTATCTCCTTTAATAATCGTTTCAAAAGTGAGAGTTATTAGATTTGTGATTGGAACTTTGTACGGGTTAGTGAACGACAAGATTCGGGAGTAGGTACGTATAAATACTTAGTGAATAATTAAGACTTCCTAGAGTAGTTGCATGGTTGTCATGAGAATGCCGCGAAAGCTGTAGAAATCAACCATAATTTTTAATAAAGATTAAATATGACTGACCCAATTCTCTATCTTTCAATGATATTAGGATTCACTGGGGTGTATGTTTTAATCTCTTCTTTTAGTGATGATGACGATGATAGTAATGATGATGGTGAAAAATATTTATACAATCTAGAATACTTAAAAGTAGAATGTAAATAGTACCTATAATATAATTGATTCACTATTTAGGTATCACTTATAATAAACTATTGATCTAATTGAAATGGGATTGCCTGTCAGTCTTTATAAGTATAGGGTCGAGGGCAATAGACTGACGCTAAAAATGATTGGGAGTTAAGAGCTGCTATATTATATCCTCACAATCTATCAACCGACTGCTCCCAAAACAGAAGTTCAAAAGACTCCATAACAATAATTTGAAACTATAAATTTAGTGGTAAGATCTTTATACTTATATAACTTTATAAGACTGTCTAAAGGTTGGAAAAATTTTCCAGATTTATTCCTAATGTGGTTTTATGAAAAGTTATTAGTTCAAATATATATTAAAAAAATAAAATGAGGATAAGTAAAGCTTATTGGTTATGGGGTCTATTCCCCTCTAAAGAGACGAATGTTTTAAATAAAATAAAGGCTAATGTTCAAAGTGTATTAAAAAGCCCAGTTTTTGAAACTCACATTACTCTTACAGGACCTTATTTAAAAAGTAATAATCTTTTCTTGGATAAATTAAAAACTTTTTGTGATAGTAAAAACGTTGTTCTTTTAGATATTAATGGATACGATTTTCAACAAGAAAAGTTTAAATCATTTTATATTTCAATAAAAAATTCAAAACATTTAAAAAAACTAAGAAAAAATATTTATGAATTAAATGAACTTGATTTAGATATAGAAAATAACTATTCTCCGCATATTAGTTTGTCATATGGAAACCACGAAATAAAAGAAAAAAAAGAATTAATATCAAAATTACCTAAATTTAATAAACAAATCAGACTATCCAAAATTGCATTAGTTGAAGTAGATGAGGATATAAATCTTTGGAAAATTTTAGAAAGTTTTGATTTAAATTAAAAAATAGATTAATTATATAATAATTAAGTATTAACCTCCCAGTCTTATCTTTACAGTAAAGCTCTAGGACTCTCCTACTGATTCAATCCCACCATCAATCATTCTCATACTTGAATATCAGTTACATTAGTTCTAATAGTTTTTATACATCAGCAAAATCAACAGGTTTTTAATAAAACTCAGCTATTTTAAGATCTATATTTGCATTAATAGCAGTAGGTAAAGCGATATTAGATAATGAAGGAATTAAAATTCTTTTCAAAAAAAAAGTATTCCATGACTGCGGATCTTCCATTAGTCATATGATTATTCTTCATCAAGCTCAATTACAACACCATTAAAAAATTCTGCTAATAACTTTGATGGTTCTTGCGCAGATATTTTTCTATCATCTTTAGATAATTTCTTTTTTATTGGATTTAGGTTTTTCATTTTGATTCAGGTAATTCAAGTTCTTCAAAAGTCCAACCTTCTAATTGAAGGTCGTGCCATTTATCCCAAGCATCGTCCAAAGTCATTTGACTTGATGATTTAATTGCTGAGGGCTCTCCATTAGTATTCGTATAATATGTATGAGCTAAAATTCTGATATTGTTTCTGGCAGATTTTTTGTTTCTTGTAAATAAAATTAGTCTGCTGCGATCGGGGTTAAGTAACCAACCACTAGGGGACTCATTACGATAACCATAAGAAAAATTAGTCCAAACATTAGCCCCTCCTAGAGTCATTACTAAATAGTATATTTGTACTACTAGTATAAGTATGCAGTAATCATATCGTCAAGTATTTTTAGTAAAGAAGTTGATTTCATTCATTAAAAGGAAAAATTATTTACAGTGAATCTAGATAAGGGGCAATCAGCCTACTTCTATTACCGCCCAGTACTGAAACCATAGAGTTCAAAAGCAATTACTAACTAATACTTAAATTTTAAATGCCGATAATCGGAATTGAACCGATGACCTACTGTTTACGAGACAGTTGCTCTACCGCTGAGCTATATCGGCAACAGTATTACAAATACTTTATTGCACTATGTAATACAAAAATAATCTAAATCTATAGTTTTAATAAGAACAGCTAAATCCAATCTATAGTCTTGAGGATCATAAAAAAATGACTAGAAAAGATATGGATTTTAATATTACTCAAGGAATGGTTTTACTTCTTTTAAAGCCACTTAATTTCCCTGCCAATCTTGTTCTTAATCTTATAATTTTTATAACTGATCCAAAAAATAAAATCGGATACTAATATTTAATTTTTATCTATTACTTCTCCTCCATGCTCTCTTGCTATTATATCTAAACACATAAGAATATCTTTATTTTTTAATAGATCTGTTTCCTTCAAATACCTTAGAAGAGTTCTTATTTGATCAATTGTGCTTTCATGTAATTCTGGAAGTGTCATAACTAATACTTAATTGCCATCTGCCAGTAAGGATAGCAATCATTAGTTTTTTTTAATTAAATGTAATTTTCTAGAATTTATTTTTATATAAAAGTCGTGCAAGCTATTAGCATTTTAATATTTCTTTTTTATACGCAAATTTCCTAAAAAAAGGGGTTATAAAACCCCTTGCAGTCGAATGTAAGTAGTAAAATTCAAATTAAGAATTTGATACTTCCATATCTTTACGAGCTTGTTTTTGTCTAAGTTCAAAAACAGAAGGAACATAAGGAGTAATTTCTCCATTTATTGTTGCAAGCAGCTTAGCTTTGTTTAGCCTTTCCGCTTTTTTGATTTTCTCTCTAATGAGTACGAGGTTATTCATGGCATTTGCAGTTAATGGAAATCCCGTTCCCTATTTCCATGTCATGCGTCCAATATTACTAGGATGAACGTTATTAAATAATAACATTAGGTCTTTTTAGTAGTGAGAGCAGAAATCTCTAAATATCACCACCTCTTAATAGCTATGACTATTTTCCTTATTATTAAGGCATCATTTCTCCTGACAAATAAAACTCATAATATATTTGATGACTTAAGGAAGGCATTTAGAGAATTATTAGAACTTTAAAATCTGGAGGGAGTGCTCTAATTACAGGAGTCTTTAATGAATTTATTTAGATGCAAGCATCTTTGTAGATATTTAATTAACACAGAATAGTATGGGATATAGGGTATATTCATTTCTCAAAAAGATTATTGAGGATTTCTTAAATTAATCTGATTTGGTTTTAAACTATAGTTATGAAAAATTTCACTTACCAATAAAATGGGATAATCAAGAAGATTTTCTGAGATCTTGTAGTGAAGTAGATAAGGATGGAAATTTATATCTTAGAAATAGTATTATGTCTTGAGATTTTTAACTGATAAAAATAGAAAAGAAATTATAATTTTAACTTATCTCAACTATGTAAGCATATATATTTGAACCCCCATTTTGGATATTAATATTTTGCTCTATGTCATTATTATTAACTTTTTCAAATTGATCTATGATTTTTAATTTTGCTTTATTCGGGATGCAATTATTGGATGTTGAATTTAAGTGATTTCTAATTTCTAAATTATCAATCTCAAAGGGGCCTCTATGACTATAAAGAAATACTGTATAAGGTTTGATAGCTTTTTCATAATCTTGATCACATAATTTTTTTACATAATTTAAATTTTCTTTGGTTCCATGTAAATCTAATCTTGAAGAATTGTAGGACTTTTTAAGGGTATATTCAGATTTGTCTAGCATTTTAAGTAAAGTATTTCTCTCTTCTTTAGTATAGTTAATGAGGGAAATAGAATGCATATTTGCAAATGAATAAGTAAAAATTAAACCAATAAAAAAAGGGGTTATTATATAACTTCTATTATTTAATATTTTGAATGAGAAATAAACAATAAATACTATTAAAGGGATCCATATAAATGGATAAAGAAACATAGTATGTCGTGAGGGTGAATATATAAACCTTCCATTTGAGGAGACAAAAATTGTTATTAAAAAAATAAAAAAAGTTAGAGAAAAATATCTTAAAAAAATCTTATTTAGTTTATATAAATTAATTGTACTTATTATTAGTAAGATACTAATTAAACTTGATATTTTATATTGGAAGTATGGTAATGGGTAAGTGGCTTGGCCTATTATTGATATAGTACTGTAGATAACTTTGTATATATAAGAATAAATATTATTTGATTCAAGATTTATATTAAATACTTCATTCAGTCCAACTGCCCATTTTCCTGGAGAACTTCCCCACTCAATTAAATCTAGGAATTTCTGAAAGTAAGTAAATGTAAAAATAAAAATTAAAAATAAAACTAAACAATTTATAATTTTTTTATTTTTAAATTCTAAATTTTCTTTATAAAATTTATCAAAAAATTGAAAATTAAGAAATCCTAATATCCTTTTTACTTGATAAATATACCTAAATTTAAAAGAGTACAAAATTACTGAAGCGATCAGAAAAAATGATTGAAATGAAAAAAATATTGAAAATATAAAAGATATTATTATTGTTTTTCTTGTTAAAGAATTGCTTTGGATTTTCTCATAAGGAATTATGAGAAATAAAATTACTAATAACTGAGAAGTAATTATTCCAAGGTTATATGGCATGTATGAATTGGAATATAAAAAAATTAGAGGATTTAAACAATTAAAAATAATTGACAGTATTTCGATAATTTGAGTTATTTGGAACTTTTTATTAACTTTTATTTGTGTAAATTTTATTAAGGTATTCGTAATGAGAAATGTTAAGTATGACGAAAAAATTGTTGATATAAATCCTAGGAGCATTGTCATATAGCGAACAATATCTATTCCAAATCCTTTGAACAAAAATGATGGTATTAAAAAAGAGTTCCATATTGGCGGATATGTTCCCCATCCATGCTTAAGGAAAAAATAAAATTGTTCTAAATTTAATTCTAAGGCCCACTCAAGAGGGCCATAATCATCTACATGTCGAAATTTTAATGGTCCTATTATTAACCAAATTATTAAAACAAAAGCTGTAGATGTCCAAAAATATTTAGTAGGTCTCTCTAAGAAAAATATATGCTTCATTAAAAGTTTAAATGCTAATACGTTAATTGCTTAATATTAATCAATCCCATTAATTTTTTCATGTACTTTTAATTTAAAATAAGTTTAATGGAGAGAGAAATCTTTTTAATGTTTTCAATATTTTCAAATTTCATTAATAAAAATAATAATCAAATATTGAAGTTTATTATTTCTGGATTAATTGCCACAGGAATAAATTTTATTGTATTTAGTTCTATTTTTTTATTTTTAAAAAGCTTAATATTTGCTTCTCTCTGTGGCTATTTTTCTGGACTTGTTTTTTCTTTTATATTTGCAAGATTATGGGTTTTTAAATCTAAGTCAAAACTTAAGGTTATCAATTCATTTTTGGTGTTTTCTTTGATTTATTTATTAGGCGCTTTAGAAATGGCATTAATAATAGTAATTATAAATTACCTTTTTAATGAAAGGACATTTGCCTGGTTCATTGGGACATTATTTTCGGCAATTAATAATTATTTAGGTTCTAAATACTTGATATTTGGCCGGGTTGGACAAGATTAAATCACAAGCAGCGCAGTAAAGTAATTCAGAAGTGTGTATAGTAAATTTAGAATGCTTATAAAAGACCGGGTTGGATCAGATCAAATCAAATCGTCTGTAGTACAGTAATTATGAAGTGTGCAATATCAATATAGATGGCCAATATATTTGCATCAAGTCTTAACTAGGGAGTGCTGAAATTATTATTTAATCCACTTTTAATAAAAAGTTATATCCTAATCATTAAAAAATTTTAGAACTATAGGGATTTGTAAATAACAATTTTATAGAAATGGCCATATTTATTTTCAGGAATTATTTTTTTTGCTAGTAATAGAAAGCCAATAAAAAATAAAAAATAAAATGCTTTATGTTCAGCATTGGTCATTTAAGGCCGGATATCATCAAAAAGGGGCGGAGAAATTTCTTAGTGGTGGGGGAGATTATCCTGGAGTTGAGATGATTGGAAGATATCACGCACCTGGATCTTTAGAGGGTTGGATAGTTTTAAAGACTGATGATCCAAAAGCAATATATCAACATGCCGCTGAATGGGGTGAATTTCTAAATTGGGAAACCACACCTGTATTTACTGATGAAGAAGCTGGTCCATTAGTTGCCAAAGTATACTCATAAAAAGTAATTAATAGTCGGTTTAACATAGAGGGGTAAAACCCTCTTTTTTTTATGGCTCCTCATAAAATTCTCCTTTTTAAAAACTATTTTGTATTGATTAATAATTTCCTGATAGGAGAATATAGAGAATATTAAATCTCACACGTATCTAGGTTCCATTAATATTTTATTAATATTATCTTATTTATTAATGTAAAGAAATACAGAAATTATGAATTAAAAATCATTTCCCCATCGCTCTTCTTAATTTTGCAGCTTCATCTAAACCCTCCATTATTGTAAATGTAGAATTCTCAGTTGCTTTTTTTCTCAGCTTCGATAGTTCTCTATATTCTCTAGATTCAAAGGCTTCAACTGCTTCTCTCATGGAAGGAAATTCACAAATAACAGCTAAATTAGAATCTTCAGTTCTTTCCTTACCTAATGGTTCTTTATCTTTTGCAAATACTTGCCCACCAACATTTTTTAGCCATGGACCAACTTTATTTACATATTCATCATATAATTCATGGTTAATTATTCTTGCTGTTGATATCCAGTATCCTTTAGCTCCTTTTTTGTCCATAAAATAAAAATAATCTTTAAACTATATTTAAATATAATTTACAGGATGTTATCAATCTTTAGAAAAATTTTTATTAATGTAATATGTTTTTTTTGAAAAAAATAATTGAATATAAAACTAAATAAGCTTAACTTTTAATTGAACACTAGTTATTAATTATCTATATCTAAATATGGATTTCCTAAAGAAGAACAAGATCCTTTCAGTTATGGCTGTTATAGCGATTTTATCCTTTGTTTTAGAAAAAACAGGGATTATCCATCCTTAAAAATTTTTAAAACTTAAAAATTTCTAGATAAAAAATTCAAATTAATGAAATAAATAAACTACAAGAATTGCTGCAACAATGAGTATTGGAGATAATGCTGTAAACATTAAAGTCTTTAAATTAAGTTCCATTACATTTAAATAAATACACAAACTAAGTAAAGAATACATTTAAGTATTGGCAATAAGTAGAATTTACATTGTTTAGATATGAAAAAAAATGAATAAGAAAAGATACAAGGAAGAATATGAAGAAGGTTCAAATTTACTTTGGCCTAGCGAAGAAGAAGATAAAATTACCAGAAAATTTTATAGAGATTTATCTCACCTATCTAAAAAAATAATTCATAATAAAAATAAAAAGTTGAATTTATTACAACAAATTTTCAGATTCTTTAACGGAGAGGCAGGTTCGTCAAAAAAGATCGATTAATCAAAAAGAAATTTTTAGTCGATTTATTTATTAAATTAAAAATATGCATAACCCAAATAAGAAAAGTAAAAAAGTTGTAAAAAGTATTTTTCTTTTTAAACCTAAAATTTTTGTAACATTAACATTCATACCATTTCTTTACTTATTAGGTTGGATGTTTTCACAACCATTTTTATTATTAAATTTAAGCAAAGAAGCTTTATCATTAATAGGAACAATATTTACATTTATATTATTTTTTTTCTCAATGCCTTCATGGTTTAATTTTCGATGGCAAATAAGAAATAGTTGGTCAACACTTGGTTTAAATAATAAAACTTTATTTAATAATATTTTATCTTTTTCTCAAGGGATTATTTTTGCTTTAATATTATTAATTTTAATTTTAATACCTTTAGCCAAAAGTAATTACATTACTTTTTCAGGAGGATTGTCCTCAGAAATAATATTAAATGGGATTTTACTTACTTTTGGCATTGGGGTTGCTGAGGAAATAATTTTTAGGGGATGGCTTTTAGAAGACTTAAAACTTCAATTCGGAATAAAAGTTGCCTTAATTAGTCAATCTATAGTTTTTAGCCTTGTTCATATTGGATTCAAAATGCCATTTTGGAATACATTAGGCATTCTTTTTGGTTTATTCACGTTAGGAATCCTTTGTTCAATAATAAGATTAAAAGATGAGGGATCATTGTGGGGAGCTATTGGTCTTCATGGTGGGCTTGTTGGTATTTGGTTTGTTTTAAATAATGGTTTGATAGTTATTTCTAAAGAAGCTCCGGAATGGTTAGTTGGCTATGGTACTACAAATACAAATCCATTAGGAGGTTTCTATGGTATTTCATTATTAATAATTTCTTGCATTTTTTACTTTTTAAAATTTAAGAATCAGATATTCAAATTTATAAAGTAAATATGAATCGTTTTAAAATTTATATTAATTTCGCTAAAGTCAACAATGAGTTGAGACTTTCTAATCTTTTTTGAGCTTGAATTATCATTCTTTTGGAATCCGGAACACAATCAGCCTGCAATGATAATGCATAAGAATATTCTTCATTAGTGAAAGCTATGCATTTTTCAATCTTTGATTTTGAATCTGAATTAATCATATTAAGACTTTCTATTAATTTTTTACCCGCAATTTGCAAAAGGAGTTGATTAAAAGCTTGTTCGGATAAATTATTAGTCAAATTTGTTTTTATTTAATGCTAAGCATTGTTAAAAAAAATTGCTATAGAAAAATAATAAATTAACTTATATTCTTATAGAAAAATCCTTTAATTTTATAGAGATGTAAATTTTTCTTTTGAATAGATATAAATACTGATGGTTTTTTATAAAAAAGTTGTCAAATTTAGATAACGTTTAAATATAAAATTATGAACTTAGAGGCAGGATTTCAATTCATTATTTTTTTGTTTTTGTTTGGATCTACTAATTATTTGATGATGCTAAAAAGATATGAAAATGACCTTAAGAAAAGACAAGTTATACAAAAGAATAGAATTGCAGAGTTATATCCTAAAGGGACTTTTATAAGCGTATAAATAAAATATATTCATATTTTAGTTTTTTAAATTTAGTAACTGATTTTGGAAAACCTTTTAAAATTAAAAAAATTCTTTTTTTAGGAAATAAATTTATTTTTCTAAATTTAAAATTATTTTTAAAGCAAAATTTATTTACCATTTAGGATTAGTTTTTTGCCACCCTTCATTTATTAATTTTTTCCAAAATAATCTTGCATCTTGGATCTTCATTTCTTTTCTTGTTTTCATTAAAGGTGGATTTTCACCATGACTACCCATGACAATACCTTCTTCAATAAGCATAAATTCGATCAAATCCTCTTTATTCTCGTTTTTTTTATAAAAACGAATTACTCCAACTGAGTTAGAATCAATTAACCAAAAATCATATTCTTTTTTCATTTATTTGGACGTTTAATGAAAAGAAATCAAATCAAAGATATCAATAAAATAATCCAATTTGGACATTGAAAGTTAGAAAATATTTTCATCAAAATTAATTTAAATAATTTAATATTTTCTCTGTCTATTCTTCTTTAATTCTCCCCGTTTTTTTTTGGAATCAAGCCTTCTATTTTGAGAGGCTTTGGATGGTTTCGTTGCTTT
>QCTC01000041.1 GCA_003211315.1 Prochlorococcus sp. AG-670-O17
TGATATTGAAATGAGTTTTATAAGTGAAGAAGAAATCATTTCTTTTAATGAAACACTAATAAAAAATGTATGGAAAAATGTACTTAATATAAACTTCAATGAGGAGTTTCCAAGAATGACTTGGCAAGAGGCCATGGACAACTATGGAACAGACAGACCAGATACAAGATATGAAATGTTACTTAAAAATTTAGGTGGGATACTTGGCAATATTGGTTTTAACATTTTCACTAAAGCAATTCAGAATGGCGGAGCAATAAAATCCATAACTATTAAAGATGGCAACTCAAGTATTAGTAACGTTCGAATCAAACCTGGAGGAGATATTTTTAAAGTTGCCCAAGATGCAGGAGCTGGAGGTTTAGCATTCATAAGAGTTAAAGGAGATGAACTTGAAACAATTGGGGCAATAAAAAATAATTTAAATAAAGATCATATCTCTAATATTTTAAAAATAACAGAGGCACAAGATGGGGACTTAATTCTTTTAGGGGCTGGAAATACTCAAATTGTAAATCAATCATTAGATAGAGTCAGGCAATATATTGCAAAAGATTTAAAGCTAATAGAGAAGGATAAATGGAACTTTTTATGGATCACAGATTTCCCTATGTTTGAAATGAATGAAGAAGAAAAAAGATTTGAAGCTTTACACCATCCGTTTTGTTCTCCTAAAAATATTAAGCTTGAAGATTCAGAAGAATTAAAAGAAAAAATAGAGAGCTCTACAGCACATGCTTATGACTTAGTACTAAATGGATTAGAGTTAGGAGGTGGTTCTCTGCGTATCCATCAAGCTGAAATGCAAAGAGAAGTTCTTAGAACAGTTGGACTAACAGATAATCAAATTAATGAAAAATTTGGTTTTTTAATTGAAGCTCTCGAAATGGGTGCTCCACCTCATGGGGGAATAGCATTTGGGGTAGATAGAATAACAATGCTTATTTTGGGGGAAGATTCAATTAGGGAAACAATCGCTTTTCCAAAAAATCAACAAGCAAAATGTCTTCTTACAAATGCACCTTCAAATGTCTCCAAATCCCAATTAAAAGAATTAGATATTGAAATAACAATTGATGAATAAACTATTTATGGATGATCAATAAATTTTTTGTTTAAATAAAGTATAAGGAGGTTGTGCTTAATTAAAAATATTGCATGTCAAAATTTGTTTTTGTTACTGGAGGAGTTGTTTCTAGCATAGGTAAGGGTATTGTTGCCGCAAGCTTAGGAAGATTATTAAAGTCAAGAGGATATAGCGTTTCAATACTTAAACTAGATCCCTATCTAAATGTTGACCCAGGAACAATGAGCCCGTTTCAACATGGCGAAGTTTTCGTTACCGAAGATGGAGCTGAAACAGATTTAGATTTAGGTCACTATGAGAGATTTACTGACACTGCAATGACTCGTTTAAATAGTGTCACTACAGGATCCATCTACCAAGCAGTCATTAATAAAGAAAGAAGAGGGAGTTACAACGGAGGTACAGTTCAAGTTATTCCTCACATCACAAGAGAAATAAGAGAAAGGATTCATAGAGTAGCGGCTAACAGCAATGCTGATATCGTCATAACTGAGATTGGTGGAACAGTAGGAGATATTGAATCTCTACCATTTTTAGAGGCAATAAGAGAATTTAAAAATGATGTTAATAAAAATGATGTCGCTTATATTCACGTAACTTTACTTCCTTATATCAAAACTTCAGGTGAGATAAAAACTAAACCTACTCAACATTCTGTTAAGGAGTTAAGATCCATTGGTATACAACCAGATTTACTTGTATGCAGAAGTGATAAAGAAGTTAATGAAGGGCTAAAAAGAAAACTCAGTGGTTTCTGCGGAGTTAATCTTAATTGTGTAATTGAAGCATTAGATGCTGATAGTATTTATTCAGTTCCTCTTTCTTTAAAGAATGAAGGTTTATGTAAAGAGACTTTAAATTGTCTAGAACTCGAAGATAAAGAATGTGATTTAGAGAATTGGGAAAAAATAATTCATAATCTTAGAAATCCCGGTAACCCTATAAAGGTTGCTTTAGTTGGAAAATATATAGAACTTGGTGATGCATATCTTTCAGTAGTAGAGGCATTAAGGCATGCTTGCATTGAACAAAAAGCTTTATTAGATTTGTATTGGGTAAGTGCTGAAATGATCGAAGAGAAATCAGCCGAAGAATATTTAAATGATGTTGATGCAATTGTAGTTCCAGGAGGATTTGGAAATAGAGGAGTGAATGGAAAAATTGAAGCAATAAAATTTGCAAGAGAAAAGAAGATTCCTTTCCTAGGTTTATGTTTAGGTATGCAATGCGCAGTAATAGAATGGGCAAGAAATCTAGCCCAATTACCTGATGCATCTAGCTCAGAATTAAATCCAGATTCCCAAAACCCGGTTATTCATTTATTACCTGAACAAGAAGACATTGTTGATCTTGGAGGGACTATGAGATTAGGAGTTTATCCTTGTAGACTTCAAAAAAATACAACTGGTAAAGAGTTGTATAACGAAGATGTTATATATGAGAGGCATCGACATAGATATGAATTTAATAATTACTACAAACAAAGTTTTTTAGATTCTGGATACAAAATCAGTGGCACGTCACCAGATGGAAGATTAGTAGAATTAATTGAATTAGTTGATCATCCATATTTTTTAGCATGCCAATACCATCCTGAATTCTTATCAAGGCCAGGAAAGCCACATCCATTATTTAAAGGGTTGATCAAAGCATCGCAGGAAAAATTAGAGCAATCAAAATAATATTATTTATTTTTCTTGAATGAAATAATGACAAATTTCTTACCATTAGTAGAAAAATTTCATTCATTACAAGGAGAGGGTTTTCACGCAGGCCAAAGTGCCTTTTTTATAAGACTAGCTGGATGTAGCGTTGGATGCTCATGGTGCGATACTAAACATTCTTGGGATAAAGAAAAATACCCTTTAATATCAATCAAAAAAATTATTGATGAAATAAAAAAGGCTCGAAAAAAAGGTGCATCTTTTTTAGTTATCACCGGTGGTGAGCCTTTGCATCATAATTTAGATAATTTGTGCCAAGCTATAAATAAAGAAACTTCTGAAAAGGATCAAAACCCAATCAAGATTCATATTGAAACAAGTGGCGTAAACAAAATTTCAGGTAATTATGATTGGATTACTTTATCTCCAAAAAGACATTTACCCCCCAGAAATTATTTTTTGGAAAACTTTAATGAATTAAAAATAATTATCAATGATAAAAAAGATATTGATTTTGCAATTGATATAAAGCAAGAAATAATGAACAAATATCAGAACCTATCATCAAAAGACAATTTTTATAAGTTAGATAAAAAATATTATGTACAGCCCGCTTGGGAAAACGCAAGTGGGTTTTCACTTACGATTGATTTTGTTAAAAATAATCCTGAATGGAACTTAAGTCTTCAGACACATAAATACTTAAAGATTAAATAATTTATATGGATTTAAAAAATAAATCTGCAGTAATTTTATTATCAGGAGGCTTAGATTCTTCAACTGTTACTGGCTTAGCAAAAGCGTCCAAAGCTAAAATATTTGGCTTATCTTTTGATTACGGACAAAGACATAAAAAAGAATTAGATTCCGCATTCACAATAGCCAATCACTTTGAAATAGAGGAATTCAAAATAGTAAAGCTTGACTTATCTTTGTGGGGCGGGTCATCTCTTACAGATATAAAAAAAGATTTACCCATTGATGGCATACAGCAAAATACAATTCCAAACACCTATGTGCCTGGAAGAAATACGATCTTTATTTCTGTTGCGTTAAGCTATGCTGAAGCAATAAATGCTGATTTAATAGGCCTAGGAGTTAATGCACTAGATTATTCTGGTTATCCTGATTGCAGACCTGATTACATTAAAAAGTTTCAAGAACTAGCTAATCTTGCTAACAAGCGTGGAAGAGAAGAAAATCCAATTAAACTTTGGACACCTTTACTCGATCTAAATAAAGAAGATATTATTCAATTAGCTTTTGATAATAATGTTCCTTTAGAAAAAACATGGAGTTGTTATTCAGGAAATTTAGAACCCTGTGGAAAATGTGATAGTTGCAGAATTAGAGAAACAGCCTACAAAAAATGGCAAATAAAAAAGAATGAGAATTAAGACAAAAAAATTATCTAAGTGGCTTGATCCAGAATTGATAGCTAATCATTTTGCATTGAAATTTGGAGACCATGGTTTGTCTTGGTTAGATAGTGATGGGAAAGATAATGGAGAATGGTCTATTTTAGGAGTCAACCCAAAGGAAATTATTTGCTCTAGAGATATCAATAATTTGAATATTGATAATAACCCATTTTTTAAATTAGAAAAAATTGATAGAGGATTTTGGATGGGCTGGTTAAACTTTGAGGCGGGCGCTTATATCGAGCCAAAAAATCCATGGAAGAATAATGAAATATCAACTTTGTGGATTGCATCTTATGATCCAATTATTAAATTTAATCTAGTTTCTAATGAAATAATTCTTGAGGGAAGTAGTTCTACTGAAATAAATAAATTTGAAAAAATAATTTTAAATATAAATGCTGAAACAGAAAAAAATTCTATTAAAAATAATCTGAAATTTGATTTTTCAAAAATTAATTTAAAAGCAATAACAAACGAATTTCAAACAAATATTTTAAAACTTAAGAAATTAATATCTATAGGAGATATTTTTCAAGCAAATCTAACAACTCAATGTGAGGTTAAAGCTTTAGAAACTTATAGTTCTTTGAGTATATATTCCAAAATAAGAAGAAAATTGAAAGCCCCTTTTGGAGGGATAATAATAAATAATTCAAAGGGAATCAACGAAGCAGTGCTGTCAACGTCTCCTGAAAGATTTTTGAAAATAGACAAAGAAGGATATGTCGAATCAAGACCTATCAAAGGCACAAGATCCAGACACCAAGATATAAATCAAGATGCATTAAATGCCATAGATTTGATAACAAATGAAAAAGATAGAGCTGAAAATATTATGATTGTGGACCTCTTAAGAAACGATTTAAGCAAAGTATGCGAAATAGGAAGTATTGAGGTTCCAGAAATATTAAAACTTGAGAGTTACTTAAAAGTACATCATCTTACATCGGTAATTAGAGGAAAACTAAAAAAAGATAAAAGCTGGATTGACTTACTAATTGCTTGCTGGCCAGGAGGCTCAATAACTGGGGCTCCAAAATTACGTTCATGCCAAAGACTATTTGAAATAGAAAAACATGGAAGAGGGCCTTACTGCGGATCCTTCATAAAAGTTAATTGGAATGGAGAGTTTGATAGCAATATACTGATAAGATCATTTATAGTAAAAGGCAAAAAGATTACTATATCTGCTGGTTGCGGAATAGTTAGTGATTCTGATCCTCACAATGAAACAGAAGAACTAAAGTGGAAACTATTGCCTTTGATAGATTCATTGAAATGAAACTGAGTATAGGTTGGCATAAAAATAAATGGGTAGATATTGAAAATATTTATATATCAGCAAATGATAGAGGTCTAAAGTTTGGAGATGGAATTTTCGAGACTGTTTTAATAAAAAATAATAATGCTGTTTTGATAGACGAACATATCCAAAGACTAGAAAATAGCAATAGAGTTTTAAATATGAATTTGAGTATTAATAAATCATATTTAAAAAATATTATAAGTCTAGGTATTAAAAAATTATCTCTTAAAAACAATCAATTAGGATCAATCAGAATTAACTATAGCAGAGGCTTGAATAAAGGCAGATCAATTAGAATTAATAAAGATCAACTGGAAGATTATAAAAATAATTTATGGATTGAATTTTATATTATAAAACCTAGTTTTTCTCCAATAAGTACATTTATTAGTCAAACAGAAAAGAGAAATCAATATAGCTTAATTAGTCAATGTAAAACTTTCTCATATAATCAATCAATACAAGTACTAATAGAAGCTAATAAAAAATTATTTGATGATTGTTTAATATTAAATACATCTAATGAATTATGTTGTGGCAGTACTTTTAATATCTTACTTAAAAGAAATAATGTATGGATAACACCGAGAAAAGAAAGTGGATGTCTCCAAGGAATTATGGTTAAAAAAGCTATAAAATTAAATATAATAAAAGAAGCATTAATATTACCTAAATTTTATAATGATGATATTTTAATTGCAATTAATAGTTTGTCTTGTAGGCAGATTAATAGAGTTAATGATATAGAATTTATAACAACTTTTGATCCAAAGTATTTCTGGGAATTATTGTATAAGTAAAGCTTTTTTATGCCAAAGAAGCATCTGATAGATTATTTATATAGTTATTAACTTTAAAATCAACAATACTTCCAATAACAACAATTGATGGTGAAGTGAAACCTTTATTACTAATTGTCTCTACTAAATTCTTTAATTCTGAAATTAAACATTTTTGATTATGCAAAGTTGCTTCTTGAATAACAGCACATTTAGTATTCTCATCCAAACCGCCTAAAAGTAATTCTTTAACAATAAATTCTATATTTCTTATACCCATATAAATTACTAAACCGTCAGATGATTTAGCTAACAATCGCCAATTAACAGACTTTTTGTCTTTATTAATATCTTCATGTCCAGTGACAAAAGTTATGGAGCTTCCTGCTTCTCGATGAGTTAATGGGATCCCAAAGTTTGAGGGAGCAGCTATACCAGAGGTTATCCCAGGCACAATTTCAACAGAAATCCCATTTTTTTCTAAAAAAGATACTTCTTCACCACCTCGTGAAAAAACAAACGGATCTCCTCCCTTAAGCCTTACAACCTTCTTTCCTTCTTTTGATAATTTAACAATAAGTGAATTAGTATCAGCCTGAGGAACGGAACACAACCCAGCCCTTTTACCTACATTAAATATTTCGGTTTTCTCGTCAATCTCCTTTATGATTTCGGCAGAAACTAACGCATCATGGACCAAAGCATCACAACTTTTGATCAGTCGTAAAGCTTTTAAAGTTAGCAGCTCCGGGTCACCTGGACCTGCTCCAACTAAATATACTGTACCGGGCACATTATTCTCCATTAACAAGTATGGTAGTAAAAGAAAATTTGTATTGTAGATAAATATAGTGAAAAAAAGTTTATTCAAGCCAAGTAGAAAATTCACTTTATTCAGTGCTTTTGTAACTCTTTTAAATGATCGATTAAGTGAAAGTATTCTTTTACCAATTTTACCTTCTTTTGTTTTATTATTTGACACAAAAGCTAGTACTTATGGTTTACTCTCTTGTACTTATCAATTAGCACAATTTACAGCTTCACCTGTTATTGGGCTTATGAGCGATAGATATGGAAGAAGACCTGTAACTTTGTTTTGTATTACTGGCTCAATCATCGGAATATCAATATTGTCATTTACAGTTTTATTTAATTGGTCAAATTCACTTGCTACTATCCCCTTATTTTTATTATTTGTAGCACGACTTATTGACGGTCTAAGCGGTGGAACTGCTTCAACAGCAACTACTATTCTTGCAGATATTTCTAGTCCTGAAAAAAGAGCAAAAACATTTGGACTTATTGGAGTTGCATTTGGATTAAGTTTTTTCTTAGGTAATATATTTGTTGTTATTTTTGCTAAAAATACAAATAATAATTTCATTATTCCAGTGATAATAGCTTCAATAATTCCAATTATTAACTTCATACTAGTCTTCTTCTATTTACCAGAAACCAAGCCTCAAAAAATATTTAATAAGTCAACCCAAAATTTTAAAAATCCTCTGAAACAATTATTTCAAGTATTTAAAGAAGAAAAGATTAGAAAATTATCTTTAGCTTTTTTTATATATTTCATAGCTTTTACTGGATTGACAAATATTTTAATTTTCTTCCTTCAAGAGTCTCTGAATTGGACAACTAAGGCATCCAGTGGAACTCTTGTAGTTGTAGGCGTAATAGCAATTATTGTACAAGGTGGTCTAATTGGTCCTCTAGTAAAAAAATTTGGAGAAATGAAACTTACTTTAATTGGTTCGGGTTTTATTCTTTTAGCATGTTTTCTTTTGATAACTACTCCTCAAGAAAATGCGACTGTAAATATTTATTCTGCTGTTTCATTCTTAGCTGTAGGTGCAGGTTTAATTACCCCTACTTTAAGAGCTTTAATATCAAAGAAATTAGATGGTGATAACCAAGGGTCTATATTAAGTAATTTGCAAGGTCTTCAAAGTCTTGGTGGAGTTTTAGGTATCGGAATGGCAGGGAGAGTTTATGATGATTTTGGTCCCAAAGCACCATTTATTGCAGGAGCAATTATTTTACTTTTTATGATTTACCTTATTGCTGAAGGAAAAAATAACAATATTGCTTATAGATAACGAATATAATCACTAAATGAAATACGAAGCTAACAATTATATTAATAGAGAATTAAGTTGGATCGACTTCAATAAAAGAGTTCTTCTTACCGGTATGGAGAAAGACTATAAAGTACTAGATAAAATTAAATTTTTTTCAATTTTTAGTAATAATCTTGATGAATTTTTTATGGTTAGAGTTGCATCATTAAAGGCTCAAGTTGAAGCAGGAATTAGAAAAAAAAGTATTGATGGAAACACCCCTAAAGAACAATTAAAAAGTATTAACAAAGAAGTAAAAAAACTCACAACCCTGCAAGAAAACTATTTTAATAATGAATTAAATGAGGAGCTCAAAAATAAAGGGATTTTCATAAAAAAGTATAGTGAACTCAATGAAAATCAAAAGAATTGGTGTGATAACTATTTCCTATCTTCAATTTTCCCGTTATTAACACCATTAGTTGTTGATCCTTCGCACCCATTCCCTTTTATAAGTAATTTAAGTCTTAATTTAGCTGCACTCATTAATGATGGAGAAGAATCTAAAAATCAATTTGTAAGAATTAAAATCCCGACAAAGAATCTTGGCAGATTTATTCTAATTCCTAATGAAATTATTGAAACTGAAGATGAAAAAGAGCATTTTTTTATAACTGTTGAAGATTTAATTGGAAATAATATCAATGCCTTATTTAATGGAATGGAATGCTTAAATTATTCTTTCTTCCGAGTAACAAGAGACGCAGATTTAGAATTAAAAGAACTTGAAGCTGACGACTTACTTCTTGCCGTAGAACAAAGCTTGCAAAAAAGAAGATTAGGGGGAGATGTCGTTAGATTAGAAGTAAAAGAAAACATTCCACAAAATATTTTAAAGTTACTCATCGAGAGTATTGCAATACAAGAAGAATATATTTACTTTTGCAAAAGCTTATTAGGACTTGACGATTTAAATTATCTCACAAAAATTAATCGAGAAGACTTAAAAGAAAATTTATTAATTGGAGATACACATCCATTATTAAAAACATTAGATTCTTCTAAAGATAAAAATTTTAATTCTATTTTCAGGATTCTTAGAAAACAGAGCATACTCCTACATCATCCATACGACTTATTCAAAACCTCAGTTGAAGAATTTATCAATAGAGCTGCTGACGACCCTCTTGTATTAGCTATTAAAATTACTCTTTATAGAGTTTCAAAAGATTCTGCAATTATTGAAGCCTTAATGAGAGCAGCTGAGAATGGGAAAGAGGTAATGACTCTTGTTGAACTCAAAGCAAGATTTGATGAAGATAACAACATCCAATGGGCCAAACAGCTTGAGCAAGCTGGAATTCATGTTGTTTACGGAATAATAGGCTTTAAAACACATACAAAGATTGCTTTAGTAGTTAGAAAAGAAAAAGGAAGATTAAGGAATTATTTTCATATTGGAACTGGAAATTACAATTCCAACACTTCTCGTTATTACACAGATATAGGATTTCTTTCAACAGATCCTGATATCTCTTCAGACTTAATTGAACTATTTAATTACTTATCAGGATTCTCAAAACAAAAGGCTTATCAGAAATTATTAGTATCTCCAACATCTTTAAGGAAAAAATTCATATTTTTGATAAATAGAGAAATTGAAAATGTCGATAAAGGCGAGAAGGGTGAAATTATTGCAAAAATGAATTCATTAGTAGATCCAGAAATTATTCAATTACTTTATTTAGCTTCTCAAAAAGGAGTTAAAATTCACCTAATTATCAGAGGAATATGTTGTTTATATCCTCAAAGAAAGAATTTAAGTGAAAATATTAAGGTTACAAGTATTATTGGACATTTTCTTGAACATTCTAGAATTTTTTGGTTTTTTAATAACAATAATCCAGAAGTTTTTATAGGCAGCGCAGACTGGATGAGAAGAAATT
>QCTC01000042.1 GCA_003211315.1 Prochlorococcus sp. AG-670-O17
GATGAACTCAAAGCTTTAGCAAAAAAAGAGGAGCTTAATAATAATTACGATGAGGCAATTCGACTTTATAGTTTAGCTATGACAAAGGAAGGAAATAATTGTACGTTAACATCTGCTTGGTTTCTGAGGGGCAAATTAAATTTAAAAATAAGGAAATATAGAGATGCCAAGTATGATTTAGGAATTTGTATTTCAATATGCCAAGAAAATATGGAACCATTATATAAAGCGATTCATAAACCTTTATTTAAATCGGTTTTTCTTAGATGCATAGCTAATTTAATGCTAAATGATGAAGCATATTTTAATGACTGGGTTTACATTCAGAAAAGCCGATCTTATAGACATTTATTTTTTATAAGAGGTTTAAATTATAGTTTGAAAAATGAAACAAAAAAAGCATTAGAAGAATATGAAAAGGTTTTAAAAATTTCACCAAAATTTTTTAAAGATAATGATTATTTGATAGTTCATATCCCTGAAGATTTAAAAGCTATATTCAATTTATATAGCTTATGAAGTTGTGATTATATTTTTGGAATCAGATATATAAAACAAAACTATTTAATTAATAGTTTATATAAATTATATTATGAAGTCCCAAGAAAAGAATTCAATTGAATATTGGAAATTGATCAGAATTGGTAAAGCAAAAAAAATTTTAGAAGATTTTAATGGTGCTATTAAAGCATATAGCAAGGCAATAGAAATAAACAAAAATCAATATAATGCCTTCTTTTTTAGAGGAAACATTTATTCCAAAATTAAAAATCATGATTATGCAATTAAGGATTATACAGAGGCATTAAGGATAAAAAACAGTAATTTTTGCACTGAAATAATATTAGAAAGAAGAGATAAAGAATTAATTAGAAAATTCGAATTACTTAAAGAGAAAACAAATATAATCTAGGGAAATCAGTCTCAGGAGTTTAGCGGAGTTTCAGAAAGATAAAATTGGAATCAACTATAAATTATCCGAACTATATAAAATTACTCATAAAATTTTTTATAAGTGAAGATTCAAAAGCCATTGCTTGCCGGCAAATTTGATTCTGGAAAGGCTAAATTTCCCTATGCAACAACACCAAAAATTGATGGCATTAGATTTCTGATGGTTGGGGGAGCTGCTTTAACAAGGTCTTTTAAACCAATTAGGAATGAATACTTACAAAAAATTCTTTCATCTAATTTGCCTGATGGTATAGATGGAGAATTGACATCTGGATCAACTTTTCAAGAATGTAGTTCCATTATGCGTATTAAAGGTGAACCTGATTTTAAGGTTTGGATATTCGACTTTGTGAATCCTAAAGGTGAGGTCAAGCCATACAAAGAGAGAATGAATGAACTTCGTAAGTTTGAGAGTTTTAATATCCCCTCTTATGAAATTCTTTTCCCAACAATAGTTTCAAATCAAGAACAGATTGATCAGTTAATGATTAACAATCTCAATGCGGGTTACGAAGGCTTAATGTTGAGAGATCCCAATGGAATATATAAATTTGGTAGAAGCTCAGTAAAAGAAAATATTCTATTAAAAGTTAAGGAATTTTTGGATGATGAAGCCGAAATTATTGCCTTTAGAGAAAAAATGGTCAATACAAATGAAGGATTGAAAGATAACTTTGGTAGAACTAAGAGATCAAGTTCTCAGGATGGATTAAAACCAAGCGGGACTTTGGGGGGATTTATTTTAAGAAATTCTGTAGGACTCGAATTTAGTTGCGGGAGTGGTTTAAACGATGCTCTTAGAGATGAAATATGGAAAAATAAGTCAAAATATCTTGGTAAATTAGTTAAATATAAGTATATGTCAAAGGGAATAAAAGAGCTTCCTCGACATCCCGTTTTTATAGGATTTAGAGATGAAACTGATTTAAGTTAATCTCAATAAATTTTTTTATCATCAACCCACTAAAAAATTCCTATCAAAATATCAATCTTCAAAACTAAGTATGGAAAGTCAAGAACAAAATAATCATAATCTTTCAAGAGGTTTTCTTGACAGAGCAATCCAATTAAAAATAGAGAGCAAATTTACAGAAGCTATTGATTTAATAAAAAAGGCTATTGAGTTAAATCCATATGAAAGCTTAAATTTTTTTCACATAGGACATTGCTTCCATTTACAGAAAAACTTTGATGAAGCAATTCACTACTACAAAATTGCTATTGATTTAGATCCAAGGGATTCTTCTTCATTTAATAATATTGGCTGCTGTTTTGAAGAAAAAGGATTGTATGAAGAAGCAATTGCTAATTATTCAATTGCGATAAGACATAACCCTAAGATTTTTGATATTTATATGAATCGTGGTGATATGAAAATGAAAATTGGAGATTACTATGGAGCTATTTCAGATTATTCTGTCTATCAAAAAAATTTTGCTACTTCACCAAAGGTTTACTTGAAAAGAGGTCTGGCTAATTTAAAAGCTGATTTCAAAAGCAAAGCATATAATGATTTAAAAATGGCAGAAGGTTTTGGAAGTAAGGAAGCTACAAGAATAATATCAGTGCAAAATCTATCCTCTTTTGCCCCTTCCGCCTCAAATAATAGTTATCAAAGAGATCGTTATAGTTATCAATCTCTAAATCAATCCATTTATCAAAGTAATAATTATAGTTATCTCAACGAATCAAGTTCTAATTCTCAAAGAAATTATCATGAATCAATTAGATATCAAAACTACTCATATCTTACTAGATACTTTTCTTTGTCTGAATTATATAAAAATGCAATTAAAGATTCACCTCGAAACAATGAGATTCCAAACTCCAATACTAATGAAATCAATACTACGGCTCTTAAAGATAAATACATTGTAATTACAGGAACCATCCCTGGGATGAAAAGAAAGGAAGTTGAACAACTAGTGAAAAAAGCAGGTGGAAATATAAAGGGATCAATTACAAGTGCAACAAATCTATTGATTGCGGGAGAAGATGCTGGAAGTAAATTAAATAAGGCAAGGGAACGATCTATTCAAATTATTGATATTGATGAGTTGAATTCGCTCATAGCAGTTAAAAGTACTATTGAACTTTTGCATTTATGGAGTGAACTTGATGAAAAGGAAACATATGAAAAATTAAAAAAGGAATCAGTATCAGTAGAAATTTTAAAATTATTAGTCAAATGTAATATCAATAAAATACGAAGAGCTGCTCTAACAAATAAAAATATTACTCTTGATATTTTTTATAAATCTAGTGCTTTTTCAGATTCGACTGCTAAATTATGTAAGTTTTTTCTCCAAAAATGGGGACAATTTTAAGAATAAATTTTTTTTGGAATCACTTTTAAATAATGCGAACTATATATAAATACGCAGGTTGCTTCTAGCAAAAAAGCCTCTGACGTTTCGTCGAGGTAGTAGTAAAGCTAGTCAATCATCATCGGCTGTCGATGTCTCTCAGCGTGTTATAGCTTTTAGACTGCTATAACATGACGCTGAGGCGACTGCTTGCAGTCCGTTTGTTATAGCAATCTAAAAGCTATAACACGCCTACAGTGATCAACACCGATTACAGTTAGATAGGTAGAAGTAACTTGCGTTTAATTTAAATTACGGAAGTAATGAATCCTACTGAATCAACAAAGATAGTTTTTGCAGCAAAATTTCAAGCTCAAAAGTTTGATATTTTTCTTCTTCAAAGAAATTATAATTCCGATTCAAAATTATTAATAAAAGTAAATGCTAGTTCTCCTTATTATTGGGAGTCACATAAAAAGCCTTATTTAGCTTTTTGGGGACCTCTCAATAAAGAAAATGGAATTGGGCAAATTAATAAATTAATAGATAGTATCAAAAATTTAGATAAAAATAATCAAGTCTATAAAGTTCTTGAAGAGATATTAAATTCTTATCAACTTAATTCTTTAAATAGTGATTATAGTAGCAATTCTAAGAAAGATTTTTTTTCAATAATTAATAGTGCTAAATTAATAAACTTTGTAGATGGAACAATATCACCAGATTCAGAATCAAAACTCACTTTATCATCAGCTCAAAAGTTATCAGACAAAGTTCGTTCATTAAAGATATTAAATTCTAACGATTTAAAACTCATTAAAACACTTTTAACAAAAGCTCCTTTGATTTTTGGCTATTGGGGACCTTTTAAAACTGTTATGAAGTATTTTGATCCTAAAATTTTGCCCAAAGAATTTGGTATTGCTTTAGGGCGACTTTCTTTACAAAAAGGTTTTACTACAGAGGGTATTATTGATCAAAAAAAATTTTCAAGTAATTATAATCTTGAAAATATTAATTGGCTTTCAGAAATTATTCCAAGTCCAAGTGTTCTAACTATAGATTATATGTTACGGCGAATGCGTAGGGAGCTAATCAAAATAGGAGTTAAAGATTTAAAAACTTACTCAATAATTTCTGCAAATGCACTAATTAATTGGGATAAGGAAATTGATTCAAAATCATTTATTCCCGCCTATATCATGGGAGGTAAAGTTTCCCTTCTTGATAATAAAAGTAGATATGTAAAAGTTCCCTTATTACAAAATCAATCTAACTACCCTTTCCCAGATGCCTGGAAAAATAATTTAGATTTAGTTAGAGAAATATTTAATTCAGTAACTAATTCTTCTGAAATTTTTACGTTTTGTTGTCAGATATTTTTAGATGAAAAAGAGAATATTCCAACTTTAAATAAAAAAAATATAATCTTAGCTCTTAAGAGTAAAGATCTTAAAATTGTAAATCTTGCTTCTAATTATATTGCAGATTATCCCGATCTCTTTTTTAGTTTAACCGATTCTATGTGGCTTAATTTTTTCTCTTCTGCAAATATTGATCCTATTAAAAAAGTAATTAAAGAATTAATATCTAGACCAATTTTAACTCAAAGTTATGTTGGAATAATTAATGGAATTAAAAAATTATTAGAAATCCATGAAAAAAAAGACTGGATACAACATTTAAATAATATTGAATCTTCTGACTTTGAAGAATCTAATAACAGAAATCGCTTTTTAAATATATCTTTAATTGGTCCAGCTTCTCTTCTGTATTTAAAATATAATTTTTCAAAACCAAGATTAGCCGTTTTAGAATCTTCAATAATTAATTCATTAGTTATTGAATCAATAGCAGATTTTTATGATCTTGAGAAACTTAATGAAGAATATCTTTTTGCAATTACAAAAATTAATATTTTTGATAATTTAAAAGCTTATTTAAATTCACTTCAAAAAGAGAATACTATATTAAATAATTTTAAAATCCTTAGTGATATTATTATCGAACAAGGGAAACTAATACCTTTTGATGATCAAAAAATAAAACTTGCTTTTGAATGTTTCAGATATAAAAATAATGATGCCCTAAATTTTGGCTGGTTACTATTGGGAGAAATTGCTAATTGGGAGGATGTTGAATATCTTTTATGGGATGAATTACGGAAAAAAATCTCTATATCTTCTAAATGGCAAAAAGAAAGTTTGAAATTAATACATCAATTTTTAAATAGAGCATCGAATTTAAATTCTTATTTTCTAGAACTTTTTACTGATAATTCTTGGAATTTTGTTATGAACTATAAAATATTTTTCGAAGAAGGAGAAGTTGATTTTAGAAATCTAGCTTGGAAAGCGTTAGGCCAAGATAATAATCAAAACATTGCCCAATATATTTTTAATGAAACGAATTTCATTAATCAAATTGGGGAAATATTAACAGAAGCGAATTTAGAGAAAACTAATTCTGTTCAACAACAAATGTTATTGAAATATATAAATAATAAAAAGGAAAGAATTAAAAAAGATCATAAATTTGCGATTGCTTTGCTTAAGATTCCTAATCGAGATCTTCAAGAGTGCACTCTAAGGCTTATAAAAAATGAAAATCTTATTGAAAAATATTGGATCACAATTGCAGAAATTGGTTTACCAATACCTTTGGAAACAATTCGTCAATTCATTAATTTAATACCCTTAAAAAGAAAGTTTTCTGAATATGTTCTGACTTGCATAGATAGTATTGTTTCAGATGTAAGAGATATGGGTCTAGAATTTCTAGATAAAAATCCCGAAAAAATTGATGATGAATTTTTGTGGCCTTTATTAACAGAATCTGACGATCCAAAAGTTCAAGCCAGAGTTGCAGAAAGGACTCTAATTAATGATTGGAATGATAGTAATGAATATGATGCATTTGATAGACGTTTACTAATATCTAGAAGAATAAATCGTAAAGCCAAAGAAATAGTTAAATCAAGAATTACTCAGGATAAAAAATTAGAACAAGGACAAATTCTTTCTCCTTGTCGTAAAAAAGCTCTTATTGAACTTTCAAAAGGAACTAACTCCAAAGATAAAGCTTGGGCATTACGTAATATTGCCATTCTTATGCAGAATGGAATTTCATTCGATGGAATACAAATTAAAAATGAAACTGGAGTTAAAAACAAATGATTTCTTTCAAAGGCAACTTTACTCAATCAAACGTAAAATCAAGTTCAAAGGAAAGTGGCGTTACTTTTGGGACTGATATTAAAAATTCAAATGTCTTTTTGAGTACGGATATAAAATTAAAACAAGGAGTGGCATTCTCAAAATTAATGCTTGTATTAGGGAAAATAGTCAGAATGAGGGACGCTGGAGTAAATAAAGATCACTCTGCATATCAGGAATGGGTACAAGGTGAATATTTTAAAGAATTGCCAGGTTTTATGAGTTCGCAAATAAACCAATTACCGAAACTAATAAACGAAAGAGAAAAACTTTCAAAACAATTAAAATATTATGATGAGATTATAAAAAAGTTCAATTCAAATTACTTTCCCGAGCAAAGAAGTCGTTTCTGGGGATGGCTGTACAGACATAATTATGATGCATGGTATGTTCTTGATCCAATAGTAAGTGTGCAGCCTGACTCAACATTCTTTGAGGCTTTTTCTCTAGATGAGTCAACTTATGCCAGAGTAGCTTTACCTCATTCAGCAACAACTGGAGAAAAAAACTTTACTTGTGGAACTACAAATATAGATTTTAGTGCTTCTCTGGAGAGAGAACTTTCTAGGACTCGTTCATATCGACCACTACATTTAACCGTTGGCAAAGATGCCGTAGAGTTTGATACTGGAATTTCTAATACAATTGAAAAAAAAATCGACTTACCAGAAACTTGGACAAAGGGGTTGGTTGAGGTTCAGGCAGCATTATCACTTGCTCCTATTGAAATTAAAATTTCATCGTTGGCATTCGCAGACGTATTAGCAAGACTAGATGCTCAGCGAGAAAAAGAAGGTCCAAGATCGCTAATTTTTGAACTTATCCCAGGTAAAAAACCAAAAGTAATTGTTGAACCTTGGGGCGATATTTTTATTGTTTCTGATACTCCTTTTAAGGGGCCAAAAGAATCCAAAATTAAAGTATGGGGAAGAAGAAGGTTGAGGGTATTAAAAAATATACTTCCTCTTGTATCTGAGATAAATGTCAGATTAATCGATTCTGGTATGCCATCATTCTGGAGTGTAGAAATGGAAGGTATTCAATTAATAATTGGTCTTTCTGGATGGACTACTCAAGATTGGGCGGCCAAAGCACGTTTTTCCGCAATGATTCCGGCTTCAGATTCATCTAAAGAAATAATTGAAAAAGCAGCAAATTTTTTAAAAACAAATTTTATAATTGAAGATGAAGAACTTTCTAGATATCTAAATAACTCTCCGATGGAGGCAAAAAGAATTTTACAGCGTTTATGTTTATTAGGCGCTGCAATGTATGATCCTGAACTAAAAAAATATCGCTCAAGAGAATTATTCCCAAATTTTGATTTCGAAGATCAATCTAATACTGGAACTGAAGAAATTAAAGGCATTGAATTATTCAAAAGCAATTCAGTTAAAATTTTGTCAGACAGTATTAAAGGAAAAGATCGAATCATCAAGGGGACTATTTCTTCAAGAGAAAGAATCTGTTCAACCATGATTAGTCGTGATTCTGATAGTCGTATTACTCAAGCACAATGTAGTTGTTCATATTTTAGATATCACAAACTTAAACAAGGGCCTTGCAGACATATCGTTGCATTAAGCCTTAAAGGAGAATAATATGTCGAATCAAGATACCAGCCTAAATCCGGAATGGAAAAAAAGAATTAAGCAAGTTGGGAAGCGTGCTTTCGAAGTTGAAGAAATGCTCCGTCTAGGATTTCTTGAACCAAGTGATTTAAATGTTGAAGAGTTTGAAAAAGCTGCGCAAGATTTACATAATGTACGAAATAAATTAGAAAAAACTAATATCGAAATTGAGTCATTAAATAATGTTGAAATTGCGATTGATAAAATAAGATCCAAAAGAATTAAAGATGTAAAGATAAAAGCAGAATTAAGAAAAACAAATAAAGAAAAAGAAAAAAAACTAAGATCAGAACAGAATAAAAAAAATCGGATTGAATTTCCTAAATTTTTAGGTAGAGAAGTTTCCAATAGATTGGAATTTAACGGTGGGAATGAAGAAAGACTAAAAAGGAATGGACTACCAAAAATAACTTATTTTACTGAATTGGCATCTCTTTTAGGATTGCAACCTGAAAGTCTCCAATGGCTTACTTATAACAGAGAAGATTCATCTGTAGATCACTATACACGCTTTTATATATCTAAAAGATCAGGCGGGAAAAGACTTATTTCCAGTCCAAAGCCAACTCTTAGAAAAGCGCAAAATTGGATACTGAAAGAAATTTTAGAAAAAATAAAATTACATCCAGCAGCTATGGCATTCAGATCTGGAGTATCTGTTTTGGATAACGCTTCATTGCACACAAGAAAAGAAATCGTTTTGCGTATAGATATTAAAGATTTTTTCCCTTCAATAGTATTTCATAGGGTTCGTGGTTTTTTTGAGTCATTAGGCTATAACCCTGGAATTTCTTCAGTCTTGGCATTAATTTGTACGGATAGTCCAAGAGTACTTTTAAATCAGCAAAACAAATCCTACTTCGTTGAAGTTGCAAAAAGATCTTTACCACAAGGAGCATGCACTTCTCCAAATCTTGCAAATCTAATTACAAATAATCTTGATAAGAGAATTTCTGCTTATGCAGATAAATCTAAATGGATTTACTCAAGATATGCGGATGATCTTATCCTTTCAACTAATGCAAGAATGAAAAAACCAGATTCTTTTATTAGTGGTATTTCAAAAATTATTTCTGATGAAGGATTTCAAGTTAATCAAAAGAAAACTAGAATAATGCGTAAGTCAAGTAGGCAAATAGTAACTGGTTTATTAGTTAATGATGGAGTTCGTTTAACTAAAAGAGACCTTCATCGTTTCAGAGCATTTC
>QCTC01000043.1 GCA_003211315.1 Prochlorococcus sp. AG-670-O17
TTCTTGAATTAAAAGATGCGGAAAATCGACTTCTTAAGGCAACACAAGCTTTAGAGAAAGCAAGGACTGACTTATCTTTAGCAGAAGAAAAGGCCAGTCAAATAAAAGCAGATTCTCTTAAGAGATCTGAATCAATCAGGATGGAAAGTGAGAAAAAAGCTATTGAAGAGATGGCACGAATAAAACAAAGCGCAATCTCTGATGAAAGCTCAGAAGCCTCAAGGGCAATTTCTCAACTTCGTAAAGAAGCTGTTGAATTAGCTATTAAGAAAGCTTTAGATTCTCTCCCAAATAGACTTGACCAAAAAACTCAAGAAAATTTGGTAACTCAATCCATAATTAATATTGAGATGAATTAATGCCACTTTTAAATTCCGTCACTACCCCATACGCAGAAGCATTACTTCAGGTTGTTATTGAAAATGATCAAACTGAAGAAATGGTTAAGGAGGTAAAACAACTACTATCCTTAATAAATGATTCTCATGATTTAGAAAAAACATTATCTTCTCCAGTTTTAGAGACAGATACTAAGAAAAAAATCATAATTGAAATTTTTTCAGAAAAGGTTAATTCTTCTCTTCTAAATTTTTTAAAATTATTGGCTGATAGGCAAAGAATTGGAATTGTAACTTCAATTCTCGATAGATTTTTAGAAATTTACAGAGAAAATAGTAATATTGCTTTGGCAACTGTTACTTCTGCTGTCGAGCTTACTGATGACCAAAAAGGTTTAATTACCAAAAAAATTATCAATATAGCTGGTACTGAAAAATTAGAACTTGTAACTAAAATCGACCCATCCCTCATTGGTGGTTTCGTCGCGAGTGTAGGATCTAAAGTAATTGATGCTAGTCTTGCCTCTCAAATTAGAAAGCTTGGTTTGTCACTATCCAAGTAAATTCAAAATCCAACCTTAAATTCTTAAATCCATGGTATCTATACGCCCTGATGAAATCAGTTCAATCTTAAAACAACAGATAACTGATTATGACCAATCTGTAAATGTTAGCAATGTAGGAACTGTCCTACAAATTGGTGATGGTATTGCGAGAATATATGGCTTAGATCAGGTCATGGCTGGTGAATTATTAGAATTTGAGGATGGAACTGAAGGTATAGCTCTTAATCTTGAAGATGATAATGTTGGTGCAGTTTTGATGGGTGAAGCGTTGGGAGTACAAGAAGGAAGTAATGTAAAATCAACAGGAAAAATCGCATCTGTTCCTGTAGGAGAATCTATGAAGGGACGAGTTGTTAACCCTTTAGGGCAGCCAATAGATGGAAAAGGTGAGATTCCAACAAGTGATAATAGACTTATTGAAGAAATGGCTCCAGGAATAATTAAAAGGAGATCAGTTCATGAACCTATGCAAACAGGTATCACTTCTATAGATGCGATGATACCTGTAGGAAGAGGTCAAAGAGAATTGATTATTGGAGATAGGCAAACTGGAAAAACTGCCATAGCAATAGATACGATAATTAATCAAAAAGGTCAAGATGTAGTCTGTGTCTATGTAGCGATTGGTCAGAAATCTGCCTCAGTAGCAAACGTTGTTGAAGTTTTAAGAGAAAAAGGAGCTCTTGAATATACTGTTGTGGTAAGTGCAGGAGCTTCTGAAGCGGCAGCTTTACAGTATTTGGCTCCTTATACTGGCGCCGCAATAGCTGAGCATTTTATGTATCAAGGCAAAGCTACTCTTGTTATTTATGATGATTTAACAAAGCAGGCTCAAGCTTATAGACAAATGTCTCTTCTTTTGAGAAGGCCACCAGGAAGAGAAGCTTATCCTGGAGATGTTTTTTATTGTCATAGCAGATTACTTGAAAGGGCAGCAAAACTGTCAGACGATATGGGCGGTGGGTCAATGACAGCTTTGCCAATTATTGAAACTCAAGCTGGAGATGTATCTGCATATATTCCAACAAATGTTATTTCAATTACTGATGGACAAATTTTCTTAAGTGCAGATTTATTTAACTCAGGATTAAGACCTGCAATAAATGTTGGTATTTCAGTTAGTAGAGTTGGGGGAGCTGCACAAACAAAAGCAATTAAGAAGATTGCTGGAACACTAAAATTAGAATTAGCTCAATTTGATGAATTGGCAGCATTTTCTCAGTTCGCTTCTGATCTTGATGAGGCTACTCAGCAACAACTTGAAAGAGGTAAAAGATTAAGAGAATTGCTAAAACAAGCACAATTCTCACCGTTAAATCTTGCTGAACAAGTTGCAGTTGTATATGCAGGTGTTAAGGGGCTTATTGATGAGGTACCTGTTGAAGATGTAACCAAATTTGCTGCTGAACTTAGAGAATACCTTAAGTTAAATAAAGCGGAATTTATTGAGGAGATTCTTAAAGAGAAGAAACTTAATGAAGGCTTAGAAACAACTTTAAAAGAGGTAATAAAAGAAGTTAAATCTTCAATGCTTGCCACAGTTTAAATTTATTTTAAGGAAATATCATGGCAAATCTTAAAGAAATCAGAGATCGAATTGTTTCTGTTAAAAATACTAGAAAAATAACAGAAGCTATGAGATTAGTTGCGGCTGCAAAGGTGAGGAGGGCACAAGATCAAGTACTTAAAAGTAGACCTTTCGCTGACAAACTTGCCCGTGTCCTAGAGAATATTCAATCTAGGGTTCAGTTTGAAGCTGTAGACTCTCCTCTGTTATCCAAAAGGAAAGTAAAAACAATCTCCTTAGTATGCGTAACTGCCGATAGAGGTTTATGTGGTGGATACAATACCAACATTATTAAAAAGGTAGAAATTAGGTACGCAGAGTTGATCAAACAAGGTTATGAACCTAACTTGATTTTAGTTGGCAAAAAGGCAATAGGATATTTCCAAAATAGGAAAGATAAATACGTAATAAAAAGTACATTCAAAGAGCTAGAACAAGTACCAACAGCTATAGATTCTGAAGGAATAACTAATGATGTCTTAGCCGAATTTTTATCAGAAAACTCAGATAGGGTAGAGATTATATATACCAAATTCATCACTCTCGTAAGTTGTGCTCCAGTTGTACAAACATTGTTACCATTAGATCCTCAAGGAATTGCTGAGAAAAATGATGAGATTTTTAGATTAACTACAAAAAATAGTAATTTACTCGTTGAAAAATCAAGCATAGAAAAGAATGATTCAGAGAAATTGCCTTCTGATATTGTTTTTGAACAAAGTCCGGATCAGTTATTAGATTCCTTATTACCTTTATACTTACAGAATCAGATTCTTAGAGCGCTTCAAGAGTCTGCCGCTTCAGAACTAGCCTGTAGAATGACAGCTATGAATAATGCTAGTGATAATGCTAAAGAATTAGCAAGTACTTTAAACCTTACCTATAACAAAGCACGACAAGCTGCTATAACTCAGGAAATACTTGAAGTGGTAGGAGGTTCTGCAGTCTAGCGGAATCGTTAAAAATGTCTGAATATAATATAAAAGTTGAATTAGAAAAAAAGACGTACGTTTTTTTATGTCATGAAAATCAAGATATAATATCTGCTGCTAAAGCTAATGGGATTGATTTGCCAAGCAGTTGCTGTTCGGGAGTATGCACAAGCTGCGCCTCAATGGTGATTGATGGATCAGTTGAACAAGAAGATGCAATGGGTTTAAATGATGATTTAAAGGAAAAGGGTTTTGCTCTTTTATGTGTTGCGTATCCAAAGTCTGATCTACATATTATTGTCGGTGATGAAGTTGAAGATAATCTATATAATAATCAATTTGGTAAATATCAAAAATGAACTTAAAAAAGGTTGATTTTTATCTAGATTGGCCAGGATCAAAAAACATTATTCATTTGAGGAGATTAATAATTGAAAATCTGATGAAAAAAGGGGAAGTTATAAGATGGTCTATCATAGATATTAAAGATTCATTAGAGTCACCCAATATAAAAAAAATAAGAATTAAGGCTGTTTTAGTAAATCTAGTTAATTCAAAAATATAATTCAATGTCAATATCCCCCACAATATTTATTATTCCAACTGGAATTGGATGCGAAATAGGAGGGTTCGCTGGTGATGCCCTTCCTGCAGCAAAATTATTAGCTTCTGCGAGTGGATGTTTAATTACTCATCCAAATGTTATGAATGGGGGATCTCTTTCTGAACAGAACAAAGATATTTTTTACGTGGAAGGTTATAGCTTAGATCGATTTGCTAAAGGAGAAATTGGTCTCAAAAGTGTAAAACAGCAGAAAATTGGAATAATTTTTGATTCAAGTATTGAACATGAAATATTAATGAGGCATTTACAAGCCGCAGATGCTTGTGTCGCAACTTTAGGGATTGATGTTGATTCTTATGTATTAACAAAAGAACCGCTAGGAATAGTAATTGAGTCTGAAACAAAAGGTATAAGTGAAGGTTTAATTGATAATCCCGATACTTTAATTGAAGCAGGAAAAAGGCTAATAGACAAAGGTATAACTGCAATAGCGATAGTAGCTAAATTCCCTGATAATTCAGATTTGATTGAGACAAATTCATATAGGGAGGGAAAGGGCGTTGATCCTATTGCTGGAGTGGAGGCTGTAATAAGTCACTTGATAAGTAAGTTTCTCAAAGTCCCCTGTGCACATGCACCTGCATTAAGTCCAATTGAATTGAATGAAAATTTAGATCCTCGTGCTGCTTCAGAAGAAATAGGATATACATTTTTGCCATCAGTACTGATTGGATTAAGTAATGCACCAGATCTTGTAGAATTGACTGAAAAAAATGAAAATATAACCTTACACCCAAGTCACATCGAATCTATTGTTGTTCCAAGTGGGGCATTAGGAGGAGAAGGAGTATTAGCTTGTATTGAGAGAGGTTTAAATATAATATCTGTAAAAAATAAAAATATATTAAATCTTGGTAATCATAATTTAAATTATCCCAAACTCATTGAAGTGGATAATTACTTCGAGGCGGCAGGCTTAATTCTTGCTATTCGACAGGGAATTAACCTGAGATCAATTAAAAGACCGTTGAATAAAGTCCAAAAATTAAATTTTAAGAAATAGCTATTTTAATTAGAGATTGCGATTGGTACTCTCCAGTCACTACCAAGTGATTGACTACTTAGTTTTAGTATTGGAGGAGCTTGCTTTCTTTTGAATTCTGCTTTTTTAATAAGTGTAATTATTTTTAGAATTTGTTCTTTGGTATGACCATCTTGTTCAAGAAGTTGTAAATCTTTTTTTTCTTCAATAATTCCCTTAAGAATTTTATCCAATAAAGAGTATGGAGGAAGTGAATCAGTATCAAGTTGATCAGGACCAAGTTCAGCGCTGGGAGGCTTATTACAGATTTGTTCGCCTATTATTTTGACTTGGGTATCTAATTTATATTCTTTTCTACGTTCTATTGAATCGTCACTATCAAGCCATCTACACAATTTAAAAACATTAGTTTTATATAAATCACCTATTACAGACAATCCTCCATTCATGTCACCATATAAAGTGCAATATCCAACAGCTAGTTCTGATTTATTACCTGTTGAAAGTAACAAATGCTTTTCTTGATTAGCTAAAGCCATTAAGAGAGTACCTCTTATCCTTGATTGAATATTTTGATTTGTTATTCCTTCTGTTTTGAAGTTTAAGCTTTCTACAAAAGATTCTTCAAAAGAGGACATAATATTCTCAATTGAGATTGTATTTAAGTTTATTTTTAATCTTGCGACTAAATCTTTTGCATCAATTTTAGAATGCTCTGAACTCCACTTTGAAGGCATTGAAACGCAAAAAATTTTTTCACTTCCTAATGCAGCAGTTGCTATGACTGAAACTAATGCTGAATCAATTCCTCCGCTTAGGCCAATCAAAGCTGATCTAAATCCGCATTTTTTAGCATAGTCTTTTACTCCTAAGACTAAAGCATCAAAAACTGAAGAAATTTCAGAAGATATATTTTCTTCTACTAAATTTAAATTTTCATTAATATCCCAACGAGACGTATCCTCAGTAAATGATTTTAATTGTTTAATTTTTGATCCGTTTTTATTCATAATGAAACTATTTCCATCAAAAATTAAATCATCATTTGCCCCTACCTGGTTGACGTATATTAAGGGGACTTGAAGATATTTAGAGGCAAAACTGGCAATTTTATTTCTTAACTTGAATTTTTTGAACGTATAAGGAGAGGCAGATAAATTCAATAAAAAATCAATTTTTTTGCTCTTTAAATCTAGAATTGGATTTTTTTTATGAATACCTCTTCCTTGTATATTTTCATTAACCCATAAATCTTCACATATAGTTATTCCAAGCTTATAAGTTTTGTTTTTTATTGTTTTGGAGATTACAGATACTTTCTTCTCAGATCGAAAGTATCGTTTTTCATCAAACACTTCATAAGTTGGGAGAATAATTTTACGTGCAATTGTTTCCCATGTGCCATCCTCAATAAGAACAATAGAATTATAAAGATTTGGGAAAAAAGAATCATCAATCTTTTCTGCAATCCCTACCGTAATACTTAAATTCCCATATTTTTTACGAATTGATAAGGATAATTGATCCAAAAGAGAATATTGTCTTTCAATTAAATTTTTTTTTAGAAGTAAATCTTTAGCTGGATAACCCCATAACGATAATTCCGGAGTGAGAACCATATCAGCAGAATTTGAATATGCTTTACCAGTTACATTAAGAATTTTTTTTGCATTCCCATCCAGATCTCCCACAATTGGATTCAATTGTGCAATGAAAAACTTCATTTAACTACCTAATAGATTCATACAAGTTATTCTTCTTCACTATATCAATTAAAGATTTAGGTAAATCAGAATAATTGTTATTTAATCTAACCATCGAACTAGAAATATTGGGAATATTAAATGAAGAAATTTCAAAAAAAACTTTATAAGTTTTTAACATTTTAAGAGTCTTAGATTCAATGGGATATCCTTCTCTTTTGATTATTAGTAATTTAACCGCATGGATAATTTTATCAAAATTTTTCCATGAGAAAATTTCCGTAATTAAATCGCTACCTATTACAAAATCGATTTTACTGAAGGCATAAATTTTTTTACATTCTTCAATAGATTCGATAGCCCATTTGCTACTTATTTTTTGGTTAAAAATGATTTTTGGATTATTTATATCTTCTATGAGTGATTTTAAAAGAAGGTTTCGAAAGAAAATATTTTCTTTATGCTTTTTTTTTGGATTATCGCTTGCATAAGTAATAACACAAGAATATATGTTTGATAACTCTTCGAGTATTTTCTTGTGACCAATGGTTGGTGGATCCGCACTAGTCCCAAATAAGGCGATTCGATTTTTATTATCAAATTTCAAGGCAGGAAAATAGAAAAGTTATTATCAAAATTTTTATTAGATAAATAAATTTTTGTAGGGTCAAAAATCTCAGGTTCTTTAATTGTGATTTTTTTGATTATATGAGATGGATCTAAAAGACATCCTGTGCTTTTTCTGAATATTTCTTTAGCGGCTAATTTTCCAACTATTTTTGTTGAGCGAACCGATATTGCTGCTTGCACAATAGCAATTGGTCCATAGGGTAACAATGACAAGCCATTTGTAAAAGGAGCGGTGGCTAAGAAAATTTTACGTAATAAATTAAAAGATGTATTTATACCAACTTGAGTGGCTCCAAGGAACATATTATTTATAGAAATCTTTTTGATGATTTTTCGTGCTGATTCACCTTTAAGATTCAACCCATACACTTTACTCAATTCACTAACTAATGCAGTATCTAATGCAAAACCTCCTGCGATATCAAGCAAAGTTAATGGATTCAATGCCACACCTGATGCTTTGATTGTTGCAAATTTACCAATAATCGATTGAGCTTCACTTTGTCTTTTTTTTAACCTTTGTTCTTTTATTTTCAAGAATAATTTATCAGCTAATTGAAGAGAGTTTAAAGTCAATAAACTTTCTCCATAATTATTTATTAACTCACTTAACTGGTTTTTAATATTATTTTTCGAGTTAATTATTATCGGGATTTTTATATATTTTGGAAGTTTTAATCTTATATTTTTTAAAATTATTTTTATATCATGCCCTTTCCAAATATCTATTTTATTAAAAACAAGAATAATTTTTTTCCCATTCTTAATAAATGAATTGATCTGAGATAACTCATTTCTATTTATATCTCCAGCGATTGTAAATAAAATGAGTTCTAAACTATTGATTTGCGAGAATATATTTTCAGGATCTTTGATGTCAAAAAAATCAAAGCCAGGAGCATCAATTAATTCGATGGTTTTTAGACTTTGATGTTTAAAATTCCACTCTTTCCTTTCAAGATTTTTCGTAGTCCCATTTATAATATCTGTCTTAAATACGTTTTTTTCTAGTAATAAATTTAAAATAGAGGATTTACCAACGCCTGTTTTGCCATATATTCCAATTCTTAATTGCTTTTCGTTGAGTCTGAAAAGTTGTTGATTTAAAG
This sequence comes from Prochlorococcus sp. AG-670-O17, assembly GCA_003211315.1. Lineage (GTDB taxonomy): Bacteria > Cyanobacteriota > Cyanobacteriia > PCC-6307 > Cyanobiaceae > Prochlorococcus_A. The sequence continues at coordinate 8,453 of QCTC01000043.1, forward strand.
AAATAATTTCCTTATTTAAATTACATTTTTCATAGTTTGTAAGATCTATACTTTCCCACCATTTTTTCAAAAGTATATAGCTTTTATCAATATTAATTTGATTCATATTTATTCTTGCCACCAACCTGCTAATACCGAGAGCACAGCTTCTGATCCTATTATTCCCACGAATCCTCCGAATTCATCTACTACTACTTTCACTCCTTTATGATCCTTGTCAAATCTTGTTAACAACTTGTCTACTTTAATCATCTCTGGGATGTAGTCGACAGGATCACATAATTCAGATAGTAATTTTTTATTTTCTCCTTTAATAAGACTAGTAAGTAAGTTTTCACGTTTTGCAACCCCTTGTATTTTGTCAACTTCATCTCCCAAAACTACCCACCATGGAGAATTATTTGAAATTATTAGTTTAGAAATTTCATCAAGATTTGAGGAGCCATCAAGACTAGGCGCTGACACTCTAGGGATCATTAAATCTTTCGCTTTTAAATCATTTAATTGAAAAACCTTAAGTATCATTTCTGCTTCATCAGCCTCTATAAATCCTTTCTGTGAACCTATTTTTGCCATTTGCCTAATTTCTGCTTCATCAGTCGATATTTCGTTCTCCGCAGTGATGACAGGGAATAATTTCTCTATTAACAATAAAAATGGCCTCATCAAACTATTTAACATCCTTAAAATAGGAACAGAAAACATTGCTATTTGAAGGGAAAACCTTGTACCTAGCGCTTTTGGAAGTACTTCGCCAAGTAATACAACTAATACATAAAAAACAATTGAAAATAATGTCAAACCTAAACTACTTTTAATTATAAGGGCCCCATAAACA
>QCTC01000044.1 GCA_003211315.1 Prochlorococcus sp. AG-670-O17
AATTATGTAAAGAAAAAAATATCTATCCCAATATTAGTTTTGGTAAGAATTTTGTTAGTGTATCAATCTTTTTAGATTCTGAGGAAATACCAAGTAATGAAAAAGAATTTTCTATAAGATTAGATAATTACTTTTTAGAAAAATAAATTACCTAATAATGATTAGGCTTATCTATATCTCTTTTAATTAAAGCCATCAAATAAGTAGGAGCTTTATATCTTGACGGAAGGCATCTATTTAATGTTTCAAGATGACCCCAACAAACTGTCCTTTCAATCTCTTTAAGTGAATTTCCTTTTAAAATTAATAACCTTAGCGCTTTACAAAATAAAGGATAACCTGCTTCTAGTTCGTCTATATTTAGCTTTGCTGCTGTCATAGATCAAAGAAGTTTTGTTAATTAATAATCTATACAAATATGGCGCACATTTGGCTCTTATTTCAAATTTCTAAATAATAATAAATTAATCTAGAAAAGCGACGCAATCTATTTCAATTGAAACACCTTTTGGCAAAGAAGAAACTTCCACACATGCTCTTGCGGGTGGGTTCTCTACCTTAAAAAAGTTACTATATATATCATTAACAGTTTTAAAATTTTTTAAATCAGTCAAATAAATAGTCGTTTTAATTACATCTTCTGCTCTTGCGCCTCCTGCCTTAAGAACAGCTAAAAGATTTTGTAACACTTGAGTAGTTTCTTTTTCGATATTACCTAGGCAATTTATTTTATTTGAAACTGGATCAATGGCAATTTGACCCGAACAATAAATAAAATTCCCTGCTTTTATTGCTTGGTTATAGGGACCAACAGGGGCTGGAGCATTTGAAGTCTTAATTACTTTTGTTGAAGACATTTGATTTAGGGATATTTATATAAATTTATACCCATGAATCTTTATTTGCTCTTAAAAAAGAAAATCCTTTTAAATTATTTGCTCTTAAAAACAGATTAATTTTCATCTCTTCTTCAAGTAGGCATGGAATTGTAAGTTCTTTTAAAGCAATTTTCTTTTCAACTTCAATTAGTTTATTTTTAATATTTTGATTCTCTGGTTCAAGATCTAATGCCCATAAAAGATTTGACTTTGTATATTCATGAGCACAGTAAATAAGAGTGTTTTTGGGTAATGACTTAATTCTCTTAAGAGAATTATACATTTGTTTATAAGTACCTTCAAAGATTCTTCCACATCCAGCTGAAAATAAAGTATCACCAACAAAAAGGATAGGAACTTTGTTATTTATGTAGAAGGCGATATGAGATCTTGTATGTCCTATTACTTCGATTACTTTAATCTCTTCATCTAATAACTCTAATGTGTCTCCATCCTTAACGGATAAATTCTGAAATGGTATACGATCTTTTTCTTTAAAGGAGGCTATAACCTTAACATTTGGCCATTCTTTTATGAGCTCTCTAGTCCCCCCAATGTGGTCTGAGTGATGATGAGTTTGTAAAATAGCTTCTAAATAAAGATTATTGGTTTTTAGGTATTTTATTACAGGTTGAGAAAGAGCAGGATCAATAACTACTGCTGATTTATTTTTTTTCCAGAGCCAAATTACATTATCACTGAGAACTCTAATCCCAATTATTTTTTGCTCTTTATTAAATTCCATTATTACCTTAGAATTAAAAAATTGTTTGAAAATAAATTGATCTATGATTACTATAGCTTTACCTAAAGGAGCTCTGTTAGAAGATTCAATTTCAATTTTTAAAAAAGCAGGATTGAACTTTTCTGATGCACTGCTAGAGAATAATAGATCATTAACTATTGAATCGAAATGTAAAAGAGCCAAAGCCTTACTGGTAAGAAATGGAGATGTCCCAGTCTATGTAAGTTACGGTCAAGCAGATTTAGGAATTGTTGGATATGACGTGTTACAGGAATCTGAATTGAAGGTTGCAAAGTTGCTTGATTTGGAGTTTGGTGGATGTCACATGTCACTTGCCGTAAAAAATAATAGTAATTATTCAAAACCTACGGATCTGCCGGCTAATTGTAAAGTGGCAAGTAAATTCACAAAAACGGCAAGAGCGTATTTTGATGATTTAAATATACCAGTTGAGATTGTTCATTTAACGGGCTCAGTAGAGCTTGGCCCTATTACTGGAATGGCAGAAGCCATAGTTGATTTGGTTGCAACAGGTAAGACTCTTAAAGAAAATGGTTTAAGTAAAATTGATGATCTTTTTTATTCAACTGCAAGGTTAATAGCTAATCCTCTCTCTCTTAGATTAGATAGCAATCCTCTCCGAGATGTGATTTTATCAATAGAATCTTCTAAAGGAATATAAAATATTTAAAATAATGTTTTTGAATGATTTTGATAGAATTAGAAAATTAGGTAGATATTTAACTAAAGATAAAAAAACTATTTATCTTATATTATTAGTCTTATTGCCAGTTTCTTTTGCCGGCGCTATTCAACCATTATTGGTTGGTCAAGCTATAACAATTCTAAAAAATGAGAGCACAGATGTCTGGTTAAGTAAAACCTTCTTTGGGCAATCTATAAATATAATTATCATCACTTTGTTTATAACTGTTCTATTTAGATTAGTTTTGCAAGGATATCAGTCATATAATATTCAATCCGTTGGACAAAGATTAACAGCAAGGATTAGAAGAGAACTTTTCGAACATTCTATTTCACTTTCTCTTAAGTATCACGATAAAATGCCTGTCGGTAAATTGCTAACAAGACTTACCAATGATGTGGATGCCTTGGCAGAGGTTTTTGGCAGTGGAGCCGTTGGAGTTATTGCTGATTTTGTAAGTCTTGTAGTCATTTCGTTAACAATGCTTTCCATAGATAAGGGGCTGGCAACTTTGCTTCTTTTAACTCAAATTCCGGTTTCATATTTTATTATTTGGCTTCAAAAACGCTATAGAAAAGCAAATTATCAAGTAAGAGAGGAATTGTCTCAACTCAACTCTGACTTCCAAGAGAATCTTCAAGGTTTAGAGGTCGTTCAAATGTTTAGAAGAGAATTTTTCAATAGTAGGAAATTTTCTAAAACGGGTATTGCATACCAAAAAGCAGTTAATGGGACCATTTTTTACGATAGTAGTATTTCTGCTTTTATAGAATGGATATCCTTAGCAGCAGTATCATTAGTATTGGCTGTTGGAGGGTATCTAGTAACTTCGGGTAATATTGGTTTAGGAACATTAACAACTTTTATTCTTTACTCCCAAAGACTGTTTGAACCTCTAAGGCAGCTCGCAGAGAGATTTACACAGATTCAAGGGGGACTTACTGCTGTTGAGAGAATTAATGAATTGTTAGATGAAGAAATTGAGATTAAAGACTCTATTTATACTCAACAACTTTCAGGAGGAATTTTAAGTAAAGATTATAAATTTAAAGGTAAAATTGAATTTAGGAATGTCAACTTCTTCTATAACGAGGGTGAACATGTAATAAAAGATCTATCATTTTTAGTTAATCCAGGAGAACATGTAGCCTTTGTTGGTCCAACTGGTTCTGGTAAAACAACAATTATAAGGTTGTTATGTAGACTATATGAGCCTCAAGAAGGCCAGATTTTGATAGATGATGTGGATATTAAGGACATACCAATAGCAAAACTTAGAAATATGCTTGGTGTGGTGCTGCAAGATACTTTTATTTTCAGTGGTAATGTTGCAGAAAACTTAAAATTAAGTACCGATATTAATAAACAAGACTTAGAAAATATTTGTAGAGAGCTTGGCTTGGATACTTTATTGAAAAAGTTACCTGATGGTTTGAATACTTATCTTAGAGAGAGAGGGGGTAATCTTTCATCAGGAGAAAGGCAACTTCTTTCAGTAGCTAGGGTTGCAATAAGAAATCCAGTTATCTTGATAATGGATGAAGCTACTGCATTTATGGATCCATCTACAGAAGCTACCTTACAAAAAGATCTTGATAGGATATTGAATAAAAGAACGGCATTAGTAATTGCTCATAGATTAGCTACTATTGAGAAATCTGATAAAATATTAGTCTTAAAAGGGGGAGCTTTAATTGAAGAAGGAAATCATAGAGAGCTTAGACTCAAAAAAGGATTATATTTCCAACTTTCCGAGCTTCAAGAAAAAGGATTTGCTAGCTTTTAATGATTTTTAGGAACAAAGGGTCATCAATTAAGAAAACAAATACTCTTTCTCAAGATGAGCTGATTAAATATTATGGTCTAAATTCTTATGAATTCACCCATCAAGAGAAAAAAGAAATCTTTGTTTGTAGTAAGTTGAAGGAGTTCGATCTTATTGAATTAGATCAACTTTTGCAGACTGTAGGATGGAGTAGGAGGCCAATAAGGAGAGTTAAAAGAGCTTTAGAATTTAGTATTTTAGTAGTTGGTTTATGGCGCCATGATGTAAAATTCCCTAGGCTTGTAGGTTTCGCTAGATGTACTGGGGACGGGATTATTGAGGCAACTATATGGGATGTTGCTATCAATCCTGTTTATCAAGGACATGGTTTAGGCAAAGAATTGATGAAATATATATTGCAAGAATTAAAAAAAATCGGAATATCAAAGGTTACTTTATTCGCAGATGCCGAGGTGGTTTCATTTTATAAAAGGCAGGGTTGGGTATTAGAACCAAAAGGTTCAAAATGTGCTTTTTGGTATGCAAATTGATTTAATTTTTATAATAATCACTATGTAATGATTTTATTGACTCCCCTCTTAACCATCTTTTCCTATAACTCCAATTCTTGAATGCTTGAAAAATAATATTAGTTTTCCCCCACTTCCTACTACTTGTATAAATTGGAGTAGTTAACATTTTTAGGGATACTTTATTCCTTAATCTTTTTATAAAATCTAAATCCTCCATCAAAGGAATTTTTCGATAACCTTTATTTTTAAAATATGTTTCCCTTTGAATTAGGAGTCCTTGATCACCATACGGATCTTTAAAGATGTAGCTTCTAAAATTTACAAGTATTTCAAGAAATCTGTAGATAATATTTTTATTGTTAATCTTGAATTTAAAAAAACAAACAAAATTTTCGTCAGATCTAATTACTGACTTCACTTTTTTTAACCAACCTTTTCTAATCCTAGAATCGGCATGTATGAAAATAAACCATTTTCCTTTAGCCTTTTTGGCTCCAATATTTAATTGCAACCCTCTGTTCTTTTTTTTTGATTTATATATCTTTGAACCATATAACTTTCCTATCTCTTTAGTTTTATCCTCACTATTACAGTCTACAATTATAATTTCAGCTTCCTCACTAGAAATTGATAAGTCTGAGAGAAGTAATGGTAAGTGTTGAGATTCGTTATACGTTGGAATAATAATTGAGATTTTAGGCAACTTAATCATTCCCTTTTTTCAATATCTATTATTGTATCAATATCTATTTTTCTATTAAGAAAGTCATAATTTAAGCCCATTGAAGAAAAGTTTTTTATAGTTTGTTCAAGGACTTTTTCACTACCCCATTTAATTTTTATAAATGGTAAGTATAAATTAGTAGATAATAATCTTTCAGAAAAAGCAATTAACCAATATCCTCCGTCATTTGAGGGGCCTAAAATCAGATCATTTTTTTTAAGTTTTGAAAGAGTATTTATTAAATCCGTATGACAAAAATCTGGAAGATCAGTCCCAATAAAAATAATATTTTTTGTTTTTTTTAAACTAATTTTTTTATTTATGAGAATTTGCCTTCTCATCTTTTCTCCTAACGATCCTCTTCCTTGTAAATTAAAGTTTTTAATTCCTAATTCATTACTCCACCTTTTACTATTTTTGAATCCTAGTCCTGATATGGCTAAAGAAACATCAATTAAACCTTTTTTCTCCAGAAATTTAGCAACTGATACAGTATGCCCTGTCATTTTTCTCTGCACTTTTGCAGAACTAATTTTACCTATATCTTTTGATAATCTATTTTTACAACGACCATAAGCATGCCACTTAGCCATGATTATAAGAAGTGCTTTATCCAACAAAACATAAACAAGTTGTAACTATTATAAGGTTTAAATGATTAATAGATTTCACTTTCCTCAAATTTATAAAATGCATTGTTAATAAATTTTAAATTTATCATGATCTTATGATTTGAGAATGACCAATTAATAAATTCCCACTAGATTAAATATCTATTGAATAAATTTAGTGCAAGCAGCCAATCCAATTTGGGCAGAAGTTCAACAATTACTTCAAAAGAATTTAAGCAAGCCTTCTTTCGAAACTTGGATAAGGCCAGCTAAATTTAATTGTTTTGAAAATGGATTATTAACTTTGATTACTCCAAATAACTTTACAAGTGATTGGCTAAGAAAAAATTATAGTGAAACTATCGAAAAAGCTGCAGAAGAAATATGTGGACATAATGTAAAAGTAGTTTTTAAATCTGAAACTAATATCAACGACAATTCAAATACTCCTAATTCTGTTAGCCTGCAAAATATTAATTCTCAGCCAAAAACATTTTTGACAAGTCAGGGCAATAATTTAATAAATAGATCAAAAAAATCTCATTCTTTAAATACACGTTATGTTTTTAAAAGATTTGTTGTAGGTCCTAATAGTCGAATGGCCCATGCCGCAGCTTTAGCAGTGGCAGAATCTCCAGGAAGAGAATTTAATCCCTTATTTATTTGTGGCGGTGTTGGTCTTGGAAAGACTCACTTGATGCAAGCTGTTGGTCATTATCGAGTAGAAATTGATTCAGATGCGAAAGTTTTATATGTCTCAACTGAAACTTTCAGTAGTGATTTAATTCAATCTATTAGAAAAGATGGAATGCATGCTTTTAAAAATAAATATAGATCGGTAGATCTTTTATTAATTGACGATATTCAATTCTTGGAGGGCAAGGAATATACACAAGAAGAATTTTTTAATACTTTCAATGCTTTATATGAAGCGGGCAAACAAATTGTAATTGCAAGTGATAGGCCTCCTAGTCAAATACCTAAATTACAAGAAAGGCTAATTTCTAGATTTTCAATGGGGTTAATAGCAGATATTCAACCTCCCGATATAGAAACAAGAATGGCGATTCTGCAGAAAAAAGCTGAACAAGAAAGAATGAATCTTCCTAGAGATTTGATTCAATTTATTGCCGGAAGATTTTCCTCAAATATTCGAGAATTAGAGGGGGCATTTACTAGGGCAGTGGCTTTTGCTTCAATAACTGGATTACCTATGACAGTTCAATCAATTGCTCCAATGCTTGATCCAAATAGTGTTGGAGTAGTAGTGACTCCTAAGCAGGTAATTAAAAAAGTCTCAGATTTCTTTGAAGTTTCAGCTGAAGAATTAGTTAGTTCAAGCAGAAGAAAGCCAGTTAGCCAAGCAAGGCAAATTGGCATGTATCTCATGAGGCAAGGAACTGATCTAAGCCTTCCTAAAATTGGAGATGAATTTGGTGGTAAAGACCATACAACAGTTATGTATGCTATTGATCAAGTGGAAAAAAAATTGTCAAGTGATCCAAATGTTGCAAGTCAAGTTCAAAAAATAAAAGATTTACTTCAAATCGATTCAAGAAAAAATTTATAATCTTTAATTTAATATAAATTTGGCAGGATCTTGATCATATCTATGTTCTGCTGGAATTTTATAGGTTGTGGAATTAACATTAGTAGACTCAATTTTATTTAAGGATTGTCTTAATATCCTTGCAGAGATTATAGGCATGTCTCTTGGCACCGAAATTCTATTTTTTAAGTAGTTGATAGATAAGATTGCCTTTTCTGGAACTTTATTGATTTCAGAGGTAATCATATAGGTAAGAGCAGATCTTAGTGATTCCTCAAATAAGTCTTTTTCATAAGGATTAGCATTAATAATATTATCTTTATGTTTTAGTACTCTTTTAAGTGCAAATTTAGTGTAATAATCCCGGTCTAGATCCTGATTGAATTCCCGTTTACCTAGTCCTTCCCCAATATCTATTAGATTAGAAAAGGAAATTTGTTGATCATTAACATCTTTGAAGCAGCCGCCCATTTGAGGAGGTAGATCATGGGAATGTGTATGAAAATCACCTTGAGTACCTCTATATTCACTAAAGTTTTCAAAAAGGGTTAGCCATCTATCAATAAAAGGGTACTTGTTTCTTAAATCGAACCCCTTGTAATAGCCTAAAGAAGCATTCATCCTTTCCATATAGGGAATAAAAATTATGTCTCCAGTACCTGGCTCTAATTTTTTAGAATCATTTATTGATGAATCAATAAATCCTGTTTTGGATAAACTTAATATTTTTTCTAATTTGGAAATAGATTCTCTAAATTTATTTTTTCGAAAGAATTCATCTTGATAGTTAAAGCTTTTTTTACAAAGCCAATTACACCATGATCTAAAAATTTCTCTTTCTAAATTTCTAGCTTCTCGAATATCATTCGATAATAAAGAGGAACCAAGTGTTCCAAATTTATTTTCTAAAAAAGTAATAATATTATCACTTTCAGTTATTATTTTACCGTTCAATTCTATTGCAGGAAGTTTACCTGAACTCACTTTGTTGAGATACCACTTTTCTTTTTGGCCATAACAATACATATTTATTTTCCTTACTTTGTATGGAATTCTTTTAAATTCAAGCCATAACCATATTTTTTGACAGTAAGGGCACCAAGAATGTCGGTCTCTATACAAAATCAGCTCGACTTCTTTTTCACTATGTCCAAATAATCTTAAGTTTGAGTAAGAACTATTTATACCATTAACTCTATCAATATCATTAATTTTGAATTTACTTAAATCTGACCAATTCAAGATGTTATTCATTTATTAGAATTAAGCTTTATATTTACGATATAATAATTGATTTAAAAGGTTTTGGAATTTGAATTTGACTTAATTGTTGTGGGTGCTGGGTCGGGAGGATTGGCTGCTGCAAAAAGAGCTGCGAGTTATGGCGCAAAAGTTGGAATAATAGAAGTAAACAAAATAGGAGGGACCTGCGTTATTCGAGGTTGTGTGCCAAAAAAACTGATGGTTTATGCTGCTAATAATAGAAGAAATATGCTTTCTTCTGAAGGGTATGGATTAATAAGCAAAGAAATAATTTTTAAATCTAATATCTTACTAAATAATGTAAGAGAAGAAGTTTCTAGATTAAGTGTCTTACATTCAAATTCTTTAAAAAAATTAAACGTTAAAGTTTTTGAAGGCCTTGGAAGATTTTTAAATCAAAATACAATAGAAGTAGTTTGTCCA
>QCTC01000045.1 GCA_003211315.1 Prochlorococcus sp. AG-670-O17
TATTTATGATTCAACTATTTTTCTACTAATAAATCACCCCAGGGTCTTAAGACTTTCATTTTTTCTTTTGTCCTAGAAGCAATTAAGGGAAAATTAGTATCTTGTAAATCTTGTTCTGCAGTTAAATTAATAGGGTTCATTTCTAACCATTCAATTGAACAATTTAGCTCCTCAAGTAATAGCCATGCTGCTGCAATGTCCCATATTTTGGGAGTTGATTCTATGGCTCCAAAAGTTTGTCCCATTGCAACACTTGTTAAATTTAAACTAGATACACCAAGAAGTCTTATCTTTCCAGGAAATAAAGAACTAGGATTTTTTTGTAAAATTTTAATAGATCTGCTGCATAAAGATACACAGTCACTTTTTTGATTATTATTAACTTCAATTTTTTTGTTATTAAGCCAAACACCTTCTCCTTTGATTGCTACAAATTTTTTCTTCAATGTGGGAATTACTAGAAAGGATGACTGAGGGACACCATCTACAAATCTTGCAACAGAGATAGACCAATATGGAATTCCTGCAGCAAAATTTGTAGTTCCATCAAGAGGATCTACGATCCAATAAGCATTTGTATTAGGAACTAACTTTCCTCCCTCTTCACTTAGAACTCCTTCATTTGGAGTAATTTTAGATAAAGCCTCTACAATCGTTTTATCGCTCCATAAATCACAACTTGTAATTAAGGAACCGTCTGACTTATTGCTAGCACTGATGTTACCAAAGTCTTTTAATTGGCGAGCACTAACCAATTCAAATAAAGCATCCAACTCTTTTAACTGTTGATGAGTTAAATTATTTTTATTCATATTCAGATATTGCAAATAGATTGAATGTCATTTTTTATAGTGTTATCCTTTTCATTGCAAACATTACTGATTTCAAGAAAAGTCAATCTTTCTAATTCATCTAAATTTAAATTGTAATTGTAAATTGCATCAATACTTTTTGAATTAGCATTACTTAACTCTTTTTGTCTTACAAGAACATCTTTAAGTGTAGATATTCCCACGTCATATCTCAATCTTGCTAATCTCAGGGACTCTTCTGTAGAAGAAATTTCTTTTAAAGATGAAAGGATTTTTTCTTCATTTAATTTTAAATTCAAATAAGCTTTACTAATATTTGTCCTTAAAACATTTTCAAAATTTTTGTAGGAGTAATCTTCAGATATAGCATCAGCTTTGCTTGATTTATATAAATTTTGATTTTGACCACCGTCAAAAATATTCCAACCAAAATTTAAGCTGACAGTATTTGTATATGAAGATCCAGATTTTTCAGGATTTATTTCGGTTGATAAAGAATCACCTTTAGAAAATGAACTAGTGAATGTATTACTTATATAAACATTTGGTTTGTAAGCATTCAGATAATTCTTAGCTTGATTTTCTTTGATTGATTTTTTTAGACTAATATTTTTGAGGGAAAGGCTCTTGTCTAAACCCTCGCTTATATTCTTATTTAATTTATGGTTCCAGAAACCTATTAATTTTTGCTTTTGATTAATGGCGAAGTTCCGATTTATATTTAAGATTTCTTTTAGCGCAATTTTATTAATTTGATTCTGAATTTTTTTCTCATTTAGTGATTGCCTATCTCGAGATAATTGTGCCTCAGCTTCAAGAACTTCAAACTTTGTACCTATCCCCGCATCAAATTTTGATTGAGCATCTTTCAAGCTAGTAATTGATAAATCAAGAGATAATCTTTTGTTTATGATGTCTTGATAAGACTTTTGTAGTTTATGGTATCTAAATTTTGCTTCTTTTATAAGATCTTTCTTTTTGATCTCATAGTTATTTTTAGCTAATGAATAATTTTGTCTAGCTATTTTAATTTCAGGTCCCCTAAGAGGGTCAATCAAATCTAATTTGATATTAATGGAAGGATTTGCAGAAAACTGCGAGGTTTTTGTAGTATTTGAGTTGCTACTATAATTTTTGCCAGAAACATATTTAGGTAATCCACTGGCTTGTAAATCTAATGAAGGATATCTTTGTGCGATTTTGCTCGAAAGAGTAAACGTGGTTGAATTAACTAAATTTTCTAATGCTTTAAGTTCTTGATTATTCTTTATGATAGTGTTGTCTATTTCCGAATAATTAAGGAATATTTGCTTTTCGTTTTCTTGAAGGATTTCTTCAATATTATTGTTACTCTTGCTTAATAGTGCTTCTTGAGAATTTATATACAAACAAAAAGGAAAAACTAAAATTGGATGTATAAGTTTTCTAAGCATAATTAAGTATTTTTTTTGTATTAGATAAACCGATTAGAGTACTAATAATATCATTTGTATCATCAAGAACGTGAATATTAGTTTTCAGTTTATTTGAAACTTCAGTTATAGTTTTGTCATCTAGAAACAATTCACTATTAAGCTTTAGCATGATTGATGGTATGAACATACTTTCTCCCAGGTCCTTATTTTGTAGTCCAGTAATCAAATCTTCACCCGTTAAAAGCCCTGTTACAACTTGTTCTTGACCCCAATAAATACTTGGCAAGCCATATAAATTAATGGTGAGACCATCAATTTCATTAAGTTTTTTCACTGTTGGAAGCAGTGCTTCGTAAACTAATTTGCCAACAACCCAACTGACTTTTCTTTGTTTATCTACTTTTTCAGGAAGAGATTTTGTTTTAGTTTCCAATGTTTTAAGAAAACTGCGTATTGAACCTACTCCATTAGATTCTTGGGGCATATTTTCATATGTTTTATAGCTTGGTAATTTGAGACCAGCTATTAAGTACCATTCATCGGCAAGCCAACAAAAGCGAGTTCCAATACTTTTTTGTAGAGAGGTTTGAATTTTTTCCACTTGTTTAATAGTTTTTCTTGCATATTCTTTGCTTATTGCTAAAAGGCCATCGTTTTCAGGCCTAAATTTTGTGAGGCCGACTGGAACTATGGCTGTTGAAAGTACAGTTTTGAAACTTTTTTTATGAAATCTCGCAAGATCGTAAATAGATTTTTCTAAGATCTTACCATCGTTAATTTTGGGACATACAACTATTTGAGCGTGTATTTGTATTGAATTTTGCTCTAACCATTTAATTTGTTCAAGAATTTGACTTGCTTTTTTATTTTTTAATAGTTTTTCTCGGGTCTTTGGGTCAGTTGCGTGTATCGAAATAAAAAGCGGTGATAGTTTTTGAGTAGATATTCTATTCCAGTCATCTTTATTTAAATTGGTTAGCGTTAGATATGAGCCATATAGAAAACTTAATCTATAGTCATCATCTTTTACGTAAAGACTTTTTCTTTTACCATTTGGTTGTTGATCTATAAAGCAAAATGGGCACTTATTATTACATTGTTTTATTGAATCAAATAATGCATCTTTAAAATTAATACCTAAATTTTCATCTTGATCTTTTTCAATACTAATTTTGTGAATCTTCTTGTATTTATCTAATACTGATATATCTAAAATTTCTTCACTAATCAGTATCTGATAATCAATTAAGTCTCTTGGCTTCTTTCCATTAATACTAATAATTGAATCACCAGATTCAAAGCCTATTTCTTCAGCAATAGAATTATTATCAATACTTTCAATTTCTGCTGGATTAATTTGGTAGTTAATATTCGGAATCAAAAGATCATCAGAATCCTCTTTATAATTAATTTCGTTCCACACAATTAAAGACCAAGATTTTATCTTAATATTTATTGTAAACTCATATAAGACTCAAAGTATATTAAATACTCTTAAAATGCTAAATATGGTTAATTTATTTCAACTATTAAATTAATAAAATTTGTCATCTACAGTTTTATTAAACTAGATCTAAATTAATTCAATAATTTTTAAAGCCTTAATGCATTGGAAGAATTAATTACTAAAAATTTAGAAGTGAAAGATAATTTGAAACCTAGGTTTCATAATGAATTCGATGTTGTTAAAAGTACTTTTTTATCTAGGCCGATTGCTTTGAGACTATGGTCTTCTTTTTTTGTAATTTTGCCAATTTTTGTTCAGGCACCATGGGTAAGATTCAAACCTATTAGTGCTCTTTGCGCTACCTTTATTATCCTTGCTGTGGCTTTTTTATTATCTAGAAAAGAGGAAGATAAATGGTTTTTTGTAGGCTCCTTATTATTAGGAGTCTCAGGTAGTTGGCTTGGCGGTTGCTTATTTTGGGGCTGGTTAAGTGCGTACCCTATCCTCCATATCCCAGTTGAAGCAGTAGCCTTACCTCTTGCATTTGTCGGACTAGGAACAAAATGGAAAATCGGTTCAAGTTTTTATATTTCGTCTTTATTTGGAACGGCGATTACAGATTTGACAATATTTTTGACAGGAATAATGGATCAATGGAAGGAGGTTATTAATGCGGACTCTGATAATGCTCCATTAATACTTCAAAAAACTTCGGAAAATCTTATTCAGTTAAAATCTTTGTCTATCATAATTTTTGCGGCGTTAATACTTTGTTTTATATCAAAAGAAATTTTTAATTCTGCTATACCTAACTCAATAAATGGAAAGGCTTTTTTAGTATCAAGTTATGTAATTCAAACTACTTTAATCGTTGATGGTATTTTTATTGTTTTAGCGATTATTCAACCAACACTTAGTGGATTGGTTTAATGCTAAGGCCGCCATTTTCGCAAGAACCAATATCTATTGATAAATGGGATGTGATTGTCATTGGTGCAGGAGCAGCTGGTTTAATGACTTGTTTGGAATTGCCAGAAAATTTAAATGTCCTTCTTTTAAATAGGAATACAAGTAAAAGATCATCGAGCAGATGGGCCCAAGGAGGTATTGCATCAGTAGTTAGACCTGAAGATTCTTTTGCTCTTCATGTTGAAGACACCTTAAAAGCTGGAGATGATTTGTGTGATGTATCTGCTGTTGAAATGCTTGTGAAAGATGCCCCTAATTGCGTTGATAGGTTACAAAATTTAGGCATGATTTTTGATCAGACCTCTGATCAACTATCAACAACTTTAGAAGCCGCTCATTCTTGTAGAAGAGTCTTACATGTTAAAGATAGAACAGGTAGAGCACTTGTAGAAGTCTTAGAGGATCACATCGAAAGCAAGGAGAATATTTTGCATTGTAGAGGTGTGAGAGTAACAGAATTGCTTATTGAAAAGGAAGTATGTAGAGGAGTTCAAGTATTAGATGGCGCTAATTTATATTGGATTACTTCTAAAGCTGTTGTTTTAGCCACAGGAGGAGGGGGACACTTATTTACTAATACAACAAATCCTGCACAATCTGCTGGAGAAGGAATTGCTCTTTCATGGAAAGCTGGAGCTGCAATTGAGGATTTAGAATTTATTCAATTTCATCCTACAGCTTTAAAGTTTTATGGTTCTCCTTGCTTTTTAATCTCCGAAGCCCTTCGAGGTGAGGGAGCAGTTCTCGTTGATAAGAATGGCGAGAGCCCAGTAAAGCATTTGCAAAATGGTGATTTAGCTACAAGAGATCAAGTTAGTAGAGCAATTATGAATAATATGCAAGAAAACAATGTTGATCATGTTGGTCTAGATTTAAGATTTATTGATCCAGAAAAAATTGTAAAAAGATTTCCTACAATAATAAATAAATGCCAAGATTATGGAGTTAATCCTCTAAATGAGGTGATTCCTGTTGCCCCAGCAGCTCATTATTGGATGGGAGGTGTCCATACCGATTTAAATGCATCTTCTACAAGGAAAGGATTATATGCCGTGGGGGAAGTAGCTTCTACAGGAGTACATGGCGCAAATAGACTCGCTAGTAATTCGCTTATGGAATGCCTTGTATTCGCAAGAAAAATGTCTTCTATCGAGTTAAACTCTCCTTATAACTTAAGAAGGTTAGATAGATATACTAAGGAAATTTGTATGGATAATCCAAAGGAGGATTTTATTATTAGTGTTTCAGACAGGATTGATTGTTTGAGAAAATCATGCTGGTCTAATTTAGGTGTCTCCCGTAATAAAAAAAATATGACTGAACTTTTAAAAACTCTTCAAGATGAGGTAGATCAACTACAAAAAAATCCTTTGCTTGAGTGTCTTAAGAAAATAGAAATTGATCAAAAATTGAAACTAAGTGAGCCAAATAGGAGAGGACTTAATTTATTGCTCGATTTGAATAATAGACAAATTACAACATTACTATTGTTAAAAGCTTGTCTTTTTCGAGAGGAAAGTAGAGGAGGTCATTATAGGGATGATTTTCCTATCAAAGAAACAACTTGGAAATGCCATACTAGGCAGCAACTAAATCACGAAATAATTAAAAGGTTTATTAAAAATTAGAATCTCCCTCATATTTAGTCATAATTGCTAATTCATTTAAATCTTTGACTCCACTAAATATTTCACCATTAATTTCCCATGATGGAAATCCTTCAATCTGTTTTTCTCTGCAAAGTTTAAATTGATTATCTTTACCGTCTTTTGCGCACTCTATAATTGTTAAATCTTTAACTGCTGTTTTGCCAAATAATTGTTTTTGATCATGGCAATGTGGGCACCAGTATGCGCTAAACATTTTAATATTATTATCACTTAGAAATTTAGCAAACTTGATTTTTTGTGGTGAGCTAGATGTTGTGATTGCAGGAGATACTTTTTCTGTACTATTAGAAATATCAATTGCATTAGAAGGGTCAACACTATTTGACCATATCAATCCTCCAATAAGAACTGTTAAAACAACAATAAATCCTCTATAAAACATAGGTTCTCTACTTTCAAACTTTGCACCAATCATAGAGATAATAAAGATCGAAAAAGATAAAATTGCCGAAAGAATACAAAAAAAACAATAAGCCTTGATTTTAAAGAACATAATATTTAGCAAAAGGATGCTAAACACAGAAGAAGCACAAGAGATTAAAAATATTGCCCACCATATAATCTTATTTAATTTTTCTTTAGGAGAAACTAAATTCAATAATAAAAATATTGAAAATCCTAGTATTGAACTATAAGTAATAACTCCTGCTAATGAGAGAGGAATATTGAATTGACTATTCTCGAATAATGTACCCCAAGGGCTATTTAAAACTGTTTCGCAACCATTTTTGATTCCGGGACATGAAAGAGAGTTAAATAATCCCCAATTTTTTAAGGTAATCGAGCCCGTATCAATTAATCCAACTGTGCTCAAAATAGCAATTATTATTTTTGGCCATTTCAGATCTTTTTTATTTTTACTTTTCAAAGTCTTAAGAGCCATAGATCTTTTATCTTTGTAATTTGCAGAATCTATCCTAATATTATCTTTGAATGAGACTTATTAAAAGTTTTTTTGTAAATTATTTTTTTTATAATATCTAAATTACGTGAAGCAAAATAATCAAAATGTAAAGGATAAAAAAATTTCAAAGGTTGCTTTTAGTCATGTTGGTTGTGAGAAAAATCTTGTTGATACTGAACATATGCAAGGGTTATTAGATAAGGAGGGATATGAAGTAGGAAATGATATAGAAGATGCAAATGTGGTTGTAGTCAATACTTGTAGTTTTATAGAAACTGCTAGAGAAGAATCTATAAGGAAGATAATTGAGTTTACTGATCAAGGTAAAGAGGTAATAGTTGCTGGTTGTATGGCTCAGCATTTCAAAGAAGAACTTTTAAAAGAAATGCCTGAAATAAAAGGTTTAGTAGGAACAGGTGATTATCAAAAAATAGCTAAGGTTATCAATAGAGTAGAGAAAGGGGAAATTGTTAATGAAGTTTCAAAAATACCTGAATTTATTGCAGATGAAAAAATTCCACGCTTTGTAGATAAAAATAAATTTGTTGCTTATCTTCGTATCGCTGAAGGGTGTGATTATAAGTGTGCATTTTGTATTATTCCTAAGTTAAGAGGTCCTCAACGCAGTAGGGATATAGAATCTATAGTTTCAGAAGCAAAAAATCTTGCAGCTCAAGGGATTCAAGAAATAATACTAATTAGTCAAATTACAACAAATTATGGTCAAGATATTTATGGTAAACCTTCTTTAGCAAGACTCTTGAAAGAACTTTCTAAAGTTTCAGTTCCTTGGATACGAATTCATTATGCATATCCAACTGGTTTAACTGATGAAGTTATTAAAGCTTTTAAAGATTCAAATAATATAGTTCCCTATTTTGATCTACCTTTGCAACACAGTCATCCAGATGTTCTAAAGAGTATGAATAGACCTTGGCAGGCTTCTTTAAACGAATCAATTTTGAGTCAAATAAGGGAGCAAATACCATCTGCTGTATTAAGAACAAGCTTAATTGTTGGTTTCCCTGGAGAAAATCAAAAACATTTTCAACATCTTTTAGATTTTTTGCATAGGCATGAGTTTGATCATGTTGGCGTTTTTATCTTTTCTCCGGAGGAAGGAACAAGTGCTTTCGATTTGCCAAATAGGGTACCCTCAGAAGTAGCTGATGCGAGAAAAGATAATATAATATCCATTCAACAAAATATTTCTAAGAAAAAAAATCAGTTATATGTTGGTACTACGGTTAAAGTATTAGTAGAAAAAATATCAGAAAATAAAGAATTGATAGGACGTTCTTATAACTTCGCTCCTGAAATAGACGGCAATGTCATCTTAGCTGTTAAAAATAATGAAGATGAAAAAAATTATATCGGTAAATTTGTTGAAGCAAATATTTGTTTTGCGGATGAATATGATTTATATGGAGAGGTTATAAAAACCTTATGAATTTTTTTAAATTAGTTTAACTGCTCTTAAAAGTTTATCTAATAAGAAAGCGGCTCCAAAACCAAAACCTAGAAATGCAAAATAGAAAATGATGTTCATTTATCTTTTATATTTTTATTTAATTTAGCATCTCAATAAGAATTAGAATTCTTTCGTTTAATTTCTTAATCTTGAATGTAGGGTAATTTTTTGTATAAGCATTCTTCTGCTTTTTGTAACTCTCGTCCTAAATATAAGGCATGATCAAATCTAGATACTAGATCATTACGCTTTTCTGTTATTGCTATTCCAATCTCTTTAGCGCTAATTCCTGTGAAGGTCTCATTACAAGTTTTTATTTCTTTTGAGTCACATTTAATAGGCTCATTAGTTTTTGGATCTATTGCATATCCTTCTTTATTGATATTATTTAAATAATGTTCTAAGATAATTTTTTTTGTATCCAAATC
>QCTC01000046.1 GCA_003211315.1 Prochlorococcus sp. AG-670-O17
TTGATAAATCTTTTAAAGAGAAATTAAGTTTATACAAAATTGTTATTGCTTGAATTGCATTCATTAAATTAAATTCACCAACAAGTGGAACAAAAAGTTTTATTTTTTCCTTAGGTGTATTAAAAATACAGTAGGAGCCACTTTCAGTAAATTGTTTATCTGTTACGTAAAAAAAATCATCATTTTCAAATTCACTTCCAGTAATCTTTGTAGAGACTAATAAAGATTTTTTTTCAAGATCAGATGATAATTTAGATATCCAATGGTCATCATGATTTAATACACAAATCCCATCTTTTTCTTTTAAGTAAGGTGGGAAAAATAATTTTCTTTTTGTTTGAAAATATGATTCCATATCTGAGTGATAATCAAGATGATCTTGAGTTAAATTAGTAAAAATAGCCGCCTCAAATTCGCAGCCTGATATCCTGTTTTGAGCAATAGAATGAGAACTTACCTCTAATATCGCGAATTCAGATTCTGCCTCAACAGCAGCATTTAATTTTTTTTGAAGCTTATCAGCGAAATCAGTTGTATGAGAAGCTACCTCAGAGAAGCCAGGCCATCTATTAAATAAGGTCCCAAATAATGCAGTCTTTTTTCCTAATTTTTTTAAAAGATATTCCAGTAAAAAAGTAATTGTCGTTTTTCCATTTGTACCCGTAACACCAATAAGTTTTAGTTTCCTTGAAGGCCTATTCCAAAACTCAGCGACTATTTGACCAAAAATATAATCTAAATTATCCTCTATAACCAAAATCCTTTCTCGATCAATAGATCCAATTTTCTGTTTTGCAGCAGATCCAATAATGGCAGCCTCTGCACCATTTTCAATTGCCTCAATACAATATTTTCCGCCATCAACATTTAAACCAGGCATACCTAAAAATAAAGTTCCTTTTTGTACTTCTTTAGAGTTAAAAGAAATATTATTGATTTCTTTATCAATTAGATCTAATGAGGGGATAATTCCTACCAAATCTAAAAGTCTACGTAATTTTATAGATCTCATATAACAAAAATTATTTCTTCAGAATGATATTAATATTTTTTTGAAACCAATTCTTTAATTGATCATCTTTTAATCTTGGAGAAATACGAGGTAATTCTATAATTTCCTCAGACCTATTTCCTTCAACAGCAATAACAGGTACTTCATAATCATATTTTTTATATTTATCTTTATATAAATCCACCCTATCAATATCAATTTCTTTAAGCTCATCTAGATTAGGGAATAACTCATTAAGATTTATTTTTGCCAGTTTGTTTTTTAATGAATCACAAAGGCAACATCCCTGCCTAACAAAAATAAATATTTTCATTCATTCAATCAGGCACAGGGTCACATCCACAGGGAGTTAAAGGATGACATCTGCTTAATCTTCTTAAAGTTAACCACCCTCCCTTCCAAGGACCATGTCTAGTAATTGCCTCGTATCCATAAGAGCTGCAGCTTGGTATGAATCTACATCTTGGTCCGAAAAAAGGAGAAAACCACTTTTGATAAAAGGAAATCATAAAAATAAGTATAGAAGTAATTGATTTATTAATAGTTTTGAACACTTTAATGATGTAAAATAACAGTTCAGTAGTAATTAGTTTAGTTGAATTTAATCAATTATCCAATTTATTGCAAATCTCAATTTTAATTTAAACTTATGTCAAGATACCGCGGCCCAAGATTAAGGGTTACGCGTCGCTTGGGAGAACTACCAGGTCTCACTAGGAAAGCTTCAAAGAAGTCTAATCCTCCAGGTCAGCACGGCCAAGCCCGTCGCAAGCGATCAGAATACGCAATTCGTCTAGAAGAAAAGCAGAAACTTAGATTCAATTATGGAGTTTCTGAAAGACAACTAGTTCGTTACGTTAAAAAAGCTAGGGCTCAAGAAGGCTCTACAGGAACCAACCTCCTTAGGCTTTTAGAAAACAGATTAGATAATGTTTGTTTTAGATTAGGTTTTGGTGGAACAATCCCAGGTTCAAGACAATTAGTAAATCATGGGCATGTAACCATTAACGGAAAAGTTCTTGATATTGCAGGTTACCAATGTAAACCAGGAGATGTAATTAGCATTAAAGAAAACAAAGCGAGTAAAAAACTTGTTGAAGGTAATATTGAATTTCCTGGTTTAGCTAATGTTCCACCTCATATAGAGTTAGACAAACCTAAGTTAACAGGCAAAATCAACGGAAAGTGTGATAGAGAATGGGTCGCGCTTGAAATAAACGAGTTATTAGTTGTTGAATACTATTCAAGAAAAGTATAAAAATCCTTTTCTTCAAATTATTAAATCACTCACCTTATTGGTGAGAGGTTTAATTAATTCTTATTTTGAAAACAATGGGAAATAAGAAAAATATTATCAAAAAGCCAGGTGTTAAAACCTTATCAATTCATCATGGAGAAACATTTTCTGAAGAAACTGGATGTGTTATGCCACCAATTTTTTCTACCTCAACATTTAAACATGGTAATAAGGGCAATTTCGATTACACCAGATCAGGTAATCCAAACTTTAAAATTCTAGAAAATATACTTAAATCCATAGAAGAATCCAAATATTGTACAATTTTTGGATCTGGCATAAGCGCAGTAACTGCAATTACATCTTCATTAAAATCAGGCGATAAAATACTCTGCGAGTCAAATCTATATGGTTGTACAGTAAGAATGTTCGATAAAATTTTCAAAAAATTTGGAATAGAAGTTTTATATACAGATTTTACAAATAAAGAAAATTTTAAAGATATTAAAGACTTTCAGCCAACTTTAATATGGCTCGAAAGTCCAACAAATCCTCTTTTAAAAGTACTTGATATTAAACTTATTTGTGATGAAGCTAATAAGTACAAAATACCTGTTGTTCTAGATAACACCTTTTCTACAGCTCTCATTCAAAAACCTCTAGAACTAGGCGCAACACTATCTCTTATAAGTACAACAAAATTTATAAATGGCCATAGTGATGCACTTGGTGGAGCAGTCCTAACAAATAATGAGGAATGGAATAGTAAGATGCTTTTCTCTCAAAAAGCTTTAGGACTTCAACCTTCGCCTTTTGATACATGGTTAATCACAAGAGGAGTAAAAACTCTCCCTCTAAGAATCGAACAACAAACAAAAAGTGCAGAGATAATTTGTAAGGAAATTGAAAATCACAGAATAATTAGTAAAGTTTTTTATCCCTTTAATCAAAAACATCCACAATTTAATTTAGCAAAATCACAAATGAAATCTGGTGGTTCAATGATCACCCTTAAATTAAATTTAAACAAATCGGACACTTTTAAATTTTGTAAATCACTCAGATATTTCTCATTAGCAGAGAGTCTTGGTGGTGTAGAAAGTTTAATTTGCCACCCAGCAACAATGACTCATGCATCTGTTGATGACAAAACAAAAAACCTCCTAGGTATTGATGATTCACTTATAAGATTGTCGGTAGGTTGTGAAGATACAAATGATTTAATTTCAGATATCTTATTTGCCTTAAATAAATTCTAAAAGTGAGAAATTTACTAAAAAATCCAATATGGAGAAGTTTAGAGTTGGGATATTCGATTCCTGATAATGAACATGCTGTTTCTGTAGCTTTACCAACTTGGAAAGATGTAATTAATTATGAGGAAAAAAATCCAAAATGCATGGAATTATTAAAGTCAATCTATCCTCGTTTTGGACTTAATCCTTTAGTAAAAAGATTATGTGAAAAAGTAAAAAAAGAAAGTCACTTAAATGATCTAAGTATCTGGCCCTATCCAAATGAAAGAATAGCTTTAAAAGCAAAAAAATACTGTGATAGAAATATTTCTAAAGGATCAACATATATCGAAAGAAGGCATAATTTAGCTTTTTTAATTACTAGAGAATCAGCGAGCAAATATGCAAGATCTTTTTGGCAACATACCGGTCTCGGTATATCTTCAAGGGCGGCTGCAATTGAATTGGGCCTAGAGGATTGCCCTTCAAAATCTTTAGCGATAGAAAGTTGTCAAAGAATAAAAGATAGAATTTCTAAGTTTACAAAAACAAACTCTAATGATGTTCACTTGACCTCATCTGGCATGTCAGCGTTATACACATCATTAGAAATAATATATAAATTATTTCCAGATAGACCTACACTTCAAATTGGTTTTCCATATGTAGATGTACTTAAATTACCAATGAATATCTTTCATGGAGCAAAGTTAATAACAGAAGAGAATTGCAAGGATATTGAATTAGAAATGATAAAAGTAAATCCAGCAGCCTTGATTATTGAATTACCAAGTAATCCAATGCTCAAATGTGTGAACATAAAAAAAATTTCAGAAATAGCTAATAAATTAAATATACCTGTGATAGTTGACGATACTATTGGTTCAAATTTAAATATAAATTCTCTAGAACATGCAGATATTGTTTTCACTTCACTAACAAAAATCTTTTCAGGTAGCGGGGATATTCTTGCTGGTTCACTAATACTAAATCCAAAAAGCAGATGGATTGATCAGTTTAGAAATGCTTTAAATGAAATCAACCTTCCAATGCTTTCAGATGGCGATATGGTTTCACTAGAAAGAGCTAGTAGAGATGTAAAACAAAGAGTTTTTGAGCAAAATAAAGCATGTTTAGAATTAAAAAAAAGATTAGAAACACGTAAAGAGATCAAAAATATTTTCCATCCCGAAAATTGTCCTAATTTCAATTCCATAATGACTTCTGATGGGGGATATGGTTGCTTATTATCCTTTGAATTAAAAGGAGGTCTTGAGAAAGCTAAAAAGTTTTATGATTCTCTTCAAATATCAAAAGGACCTAGTTTAGGTACAAAATTTACCCTTGTATGTCCTTATGTTTTATTAGCTCATTATGACGAATTAGATTGGGTTGAAAGTTTTAATATTCCTTCGCACCTTATTAGAGTATCTGTCGGACTGGAAGATAAAGATCACTTATGGAGAATCTTTTCTGAAGCATTAAATAATTTTTAAATTCCTAGTATTTACCGTATAAAAACCTATGTACTCTTTTTTCTAAATAATAGTTAGAATTAATGTATATTTTCATAATATATAAATGGCAAAAATTTATGAGGACAACAGTTTTGCTATTGGAAACACTCCATTAGTAAAATTAAAATCAGTTACTAAAAACGCTAAAGCTACTGTATTGGCAAAAATTGAAGGTAGAAATCCTGCCTATAGTGTTAAGTGTAGGATTGGTGCAAACATGATATGGGACGCGGAGAAAAGCGGAAAACTTACAAAAGACAAAACCATTGTTGAACCTACATCTGGAAATACTGGAATTGCCTTAGCTTTTACAGCTTCAGCAAGAGGTTACAAACTAATCCTTACAATGCCAGAATCTATGTCCATTGAAAGGAGAAGAGTGATGGCAGTATTAGGGGCCGAAATTGTTTTAACAGAGGCTTCTAAAGGTATGCCAGGAGCAATTGCTAAAGCTAAAGAGATCGCAGAAAGTAATCCCTCTCAATATTTCATGCCAGGTCAGTTTGATAATCCAGCAAACCCAGAAATTCATTTCAAAACAACTGGGCCTGAAATTTGGGATGATTGCGATGGTGAAATTGATGTTTTTGTTGCAGGGGTTGGAACAGGTGGAACAATTACAGGAGTATCCAGATATATTAAACAAGAGAAGGGCAAGAATATTGTTTCTGTAGCAGTAGAACCATCACATAGTCCTGTTATTACTCAGACAATGAATGGCGAGGAAGTTAAATCTGGACCACACAAAATTCAAGGCATAGGAGCAGGATTTATTCCTAAAAATCTTGATTTATCAATTGTTGATAAAGTTGAACAAGTTACGAATGATGAATCAATCGAAATGGCTCTTAGATTGGCAAAAGAAGAAGGACTTCTTGTAGGAATATCTTGTGGGGCTGCTGCCGCTGCTGCTGTCCGATTAGCTGAGCAAGATGAATATGCAGGTAAAACTATAGTGGTTGTTTTGCCAGATTTGGCTGAAAGATATTTATCATCAATTATGTTTACTGAAGTTCCAAGTGGAATAATTCAGGAGCCAGTTAAAGCTTAAATTTATTTTTTCTTTAGAAATGAATCTGGAGAAATATACATAGCATCGCCATAAGAGAAAAATCTAAATTTTTCTCTTATGGCATTTTTATATAGATTTAATAATCTTTCTCTACCAATCATTGCGCTTACTAGAAGTAATAATGAACTCTTCGGAAGATGAAAATTAGTTAATAATCCATCAACTGCCTTAAATTTGTAGCCTGGCTTAATTACTAAATCAACATACTTAGCTATAGGAATTAAGTCTTCCATCTCATTCGAATAGCAACTTTCAAGAGCTCTTACACTAGTAGTTCCAATAGCTATTACTCTTCTGTCGGTTTTTTTTACTCTTTTTATTTCTTCTACCACTTTCCTACTAACACTGACCCACTCTTTATGAAGTTTTAAATTAGATAAATCTTCTTGATCAATTGGCTTAAATGTTCCATAACCTACATGCAAAGTAATTGGCATAACTAATATGCCTTTTTTTTTAAAATTTGAAATAAGACTTTTACTTAAATGTAATCCTGCTGTTGGCGCAGCAACTGCTCCAGGATTACTTGCATATTCAGTTTGATAACTATTTTCATGAAAAGATTCTTCTTCGGCGCTTTTTATATATGGAGGTAGGGGGATTTCTCCGTATATATCAAGGAGATTATTCATTGAAATTAGATCATTTATGTTTTCTGGAAACTTGATAAATCTTCCTCCAGTTTCTTTATCAATCCCAGAAATATGCAATTTTATATCTTTTGCCAAGGATGATTTTAAATTTAATTGACTGTTTATTTTTAACTTTTTAGCAGGCCTTGCTAAACATAGCCAAGTAGATTCATCTGCTTTCTCCAAAACTAATAATTCGACTAATCTCCCATTTTCTAATTCAACCTTTAACCTTGCTTTCATCACCTTCGTATCATTTACAACTACCAAATCCCCCTTTCTAAGTTCGTCCAAGAGATTCTTTGTATATTTATTTGTTGTAAAGTCTTCTTCTAATGAACTATCTCTAACTATCATTAATCTAGATTCATGCCTTACCTTAGAAGGTTTATTAGCAATTAATGTTTCATCAAGAATATAATCATAAGCTTCTAGCTTATGATCTATTTCTTCATTATGAATTTCAAAATTCAATTAAAATTAGGCTACAAGTGTTTCTGGCTCGTTTTCAATGAGAGAAGACAAGTCTTTTAAGAATGATGCACCATCAGCACCATAAATTACTCTATGATCAGCTGTTAAATTTACTTGCATTATTTTTTTTACAGATATTGAGCCATCATTATTAGCAACAACTGTTGGCTTCGATGATGCTATGGCTAAAATTGCACCTGTACCTGGTGGAAGTATTGCATCAAACCTATCAACACCAAACATTCCTAAATTTGACAAAGTAAATGTTCCTGTTGAGTATTCATCTGGTTCTAATTGTTTTGCTCTAGATCTTTTCACAAGATCTTTCCACTCTCTAGATAATTCAAATAAATCAGTGTTACAAGGTTCTTTTAATACTGGAGTTATCAACCCTCCATCTTCCATAGCAACAGCCACAGCAATATTTATATTTTCTGGATAAGAAATTCCGTTTTCTGAAAAGCTTGAATTAACTTGGGGATGTTTTTTAAGTGTCTTTGCTACTGCCTTGACTAATAATGCAGTCATTGTAACTCCATTTTGCTTTACTTTCTTGTAAAAATTATCCAATTTATCAGTATTAATTGAATAACCAACTCTAAAACATGGAACATTTAAACTTGTTTCCATATTCTTATTGACAGCTTTTTGAAGAGTATTAAATTGAACAGTTTCCCCAGGGTTTCCAAAACTATTCCCTAATATCTCTGATTTACTTTCAGCTTGAATATGAGGACTGCCAGTACTAGCGGGAGAACTCCCCTCACCTATCCATGGAATAGACACAGGTTGGCCATTTGCCTTCAATACATCATCAGCCTGAATCCTTCCATGAGGTCCTGATCCATCCACTTTTGCTAATTCAACTCCCATTGTAGAAGCAAGCTTTTTTGCCCTTGGAGATGCTATTACTCTTGAAGAATTATTACTAGTAGAGGCGTTAAATTGAATCTCATTAGAGGTAATTAGCACTTTTTCCCTTTTAATCTCGACTTCCTGCTCATTATTTTGAGGCACCTCTTTTTGCTTTTCTTCTTTTATATCAGATTTTTTATTTGGCAATTCGAGTTGAGCATCACTGGATACTTCAATCTGTTTAACTTTATTTTGTTCTTGTATAGAAGCTATCTCATCCTGATTCTCTACAATAAGTCCGATAGTTTCACCTACTGGAGCAGTGCTACCAGCTGGCATTAGTACTGCTGCAAGATATCCATCTTGGAAAGATTCAACATCCATATCAGCTTTATCTGATTCAACAACTAAAACAGATTCTCCTCTTTCAACTTTATCTCCAGGATTCTTTAACCATTCAACAATTTTGCCTTCAGTCATAGTAGAACTAAGAGCAGGCATAAATATTTCGTGAGACATCAGATAAATTTTTTAAAATTTTACTAGCTTTAAGAACTTACAAAACTCCTAAAGATGGTTATGTTTATATTTTACAAAAAAATAGCCCCAAAGAAACTATGATTTACATTCAAAAAGGAATTTAAACTTTTAAATTTATTCGTTGTTATTAAT
>QCTC01000047.1 GCA_003211315.1 Prochlorococcus sp. AG-670-O17
ATTATTTACTATTTCATAATAAAAAAACTAATTTCATAAGAGCTTTAAAAAACTGATTATTACCAATGATATCAATAAAGCAACAAAGTTTAAGACAGTATTTTAGTTTTAATACTAAAAGGGCATTACATAGTATTAAAGTAAAAGTATATATTTGATAGATACCTTACTTGTCAAAAGAAAATAAATCTCCCGTTTCATTTCCATGGGATTATCAAACTAGAGATGGAAATTTTCAAAAAGAAACTTGGATTTTAAATAAAGGGAAGAAATATGTAACTATTGAAAAAAATTTAGATAATAAAGGTTTTTATTATCTACAAAAGAATAAAGAGAGACGTCTGTCTCTAAACCTTTTGCAAATTAAATCAACATATAACCAATTGATTAAATTTGGTTATAAGCTACAAAATTAAAGATTGCAGGATATCTTTTTGATTTGTTTTTTCTTCAGAATTTAATTATGATAATAAAAAAAGAGACCTTTAAACAATAATATTATTTATTTCAAGGATGATCTAAAATGATTTAAACATACTAGGTTTTTTGACTGATATTAAAGATTTAGAGATAAAGTTAAAACTTCTTACAAACTTTATAGTTAAAGAAGTTATTTCGCTAGATCCTGTGATTAGGAGACAATGGCTCTACACCTATAAAGGAATTGTTGAGTATGTTGAATCAAATACAAGCGAACTTACTCAAGAACAAATTATAGGAGCTTCTATTTATAGAGATCTTATTAAGCAAGTAGAAGAATTTATCACCATAGAAAAATATGAAGGACAAAACTACAACAGATACAAAAGTCGTGATTCCTCCGATTCTAAATACGAGGTTATTTACCAAAAACGTATAGAACAAATGAAAGAAGATTTCCCAGATCCAGAAGTATTTATAGAACAATAAGAAACTAATAACTAAATAGTAATTTAGTAATAAAAACATATTAAAAACTAAATGAACTCTTATAGAATCTTCTCGAAGGAGTACTTCCAAATCAAATATTCAAAAACTACTGTTAGATATAAATTTTTTAATAAATATTTTACAAATCAATTTTGTTGATAAACAAATTCTAGGAAGTTACAATTATTCATAGAAAGAAAGGATTGCATATATTCTTAATTTCATATTGCTATTAACTATTCATGAAAGACAATTATCACAGGGGTAATTTAGAGAACAAAATAAGTATGGCATTATTTTGGATTTATCTTCTCGCAGTTGCAATTACTTTTTCTCGTGGTCTAATTTTATTTGTAAGTAAGTGAATGGTAATTTATAAATATTGATTCTAACTTAATTAAAAAATTAGCTAGTTTAAATAGTCATCAAGATTGCAAGATAAATAAAAATATTAAAAAAATAGAATTAAGACTTAACTTGCCACTTATATAGTCCTTTGCTAAAAAGATAGAGCGGACTAAAGTCCACTTCTCCACGAGGATTTAGTCCGCTTTAAAATTTATCTGCAAGTATTTTGTATCATGTTATTTGATAAACAATTTATTTATATTAAAATTACAATTTTCCAAAGATATTTTTTAATGTCTCCTTAATTCATTTGAAGAAATTAATAGTAAAACTTTTTAGTGGTTGATTAAAAATCTTTAGAATTACTTAACAGACAATCCTAGGTTTAATTAAGTTATTGCTTAAATTTAATTTAAATCTTTTATATGATCTCAAAGAACCTTTATAGACTAAAGTATTTTTATTATTGAAAAATTTCATTGCCAAATAATATATTGGTAATTATACGAAGCCAAATCATTTAGAACATTATAAAAGGTTCTATGATCAATATAGATCTAGTGAATTACTTGAGATTTAAATATTGATGAATTTAATATCTTTATAAATGAGAATATTTAATTGCAGAACTAAATCTAACTATTGGTTCTTCAAACAATTTTAATTAAAATATAAACTTATAATATCTAATTATATTTTTATATTTGGACTTGTAAGTTGGAAATAACCATTCCTGTTCAAAGAATATTTATCAAACCATAGGGTTAATAAGTTATCAAGTCCAATTCCTTTTAAATTCTTTTTATTTAAAATTTTATAGTCTGATAAAGCTAGTAATAAGTAAGGACAAATCATATCAGAAACGTCGCGTGGTAGCTTCTTTAAAGGAACACGATGACATTTCTCCCAAAGTATCTGCATGTCTTGAGTAAAAAAAGAACTCCAATAATTAAAATCACAATATAATTTATCTGGAGGTAAAAGGTTAAGCTTTAATTCCTTCGTATAAGAGTTCATATTAAAAGTTATTGGGAATGAACAAAAAAAACTGAATGCATTTTCTATTCCCAGAGAATAAATATTCAATAATTCGACAAGATACACTTAAATAGTATCGTACTGTAGTGAACAGTGCAACACTTAATTGACTATCTGTTTTTTCTTATTTTTTCTTGAAATTGAAGAAACATTAAAAATTTTGTATAGATTTCCATATCAATAAATTCATCACTCGGTTCTTTAATATACTGATTCTCAGTAATTTTAAAATTATTAAGTTCATTAGAAGTGGCTTTGTCAGGATTGTTATTTATTGAATTTATTTGCTCGTTATCATTTAATACTTTAGCAGTTTTTATATTGTAAATCCCTCTTTTATGTAATGCTTCCTCTACTAAAATATTAATTACCTTAGAAATACTTAAATTACTTTCAAAGCTTAATTTATTTAATAGATCCAGAACATCGTTTCTAGGGATAAAACCAACTCTTCTTTTCTTCGTAGGCATATAAAAGTTCTGCACTTGACTAAATTAAGTGTTGCACTATATTTAAAACTAGTCAATAATTTTTCCTATGATTATACCTTTCACTCTTTTGTTTGGAGCCTTTGGATATCTTTATTATAAGTCTAAAAATGAAGTTTCTTTAATTGAAGTAGAGAAATTAGATTATCCAAGTGATCAAATAGATAAAGATGAATTATATAATGACTTGGAAGATCTATTTATATAATCAAAAATTATATAAACTTCTTTAGTTATTATTTACCAAATCCCATATAGTAAGAATGCAAACTTAGTAATAATAATATTGAAGAGCCAAAGTACCATACAAGGAGCCATGTTGCGAAAAGAGTTCCATTAGATTTCTTCTTTTTAAATTTACCTAATATATTAGGAAAATAAATATTAATATCTCTAGAGAATCTTAGGGTCTTCATAATTAATGCCTTTTATTTAAATCAACCATAAAAATATATCCATGCAAGTGTAATTTCAAATTTATTGTTATTTGATCTTATTCTTAACAAGAAAGGGAAGAAAAATAAAATTATCCATTTTAATTAACAACTTCGTTTCATAACCTAACGCGTAAAAAAATTAAAGAGTAATTATTATAAAAATTTATTAATACCTGCAGTTATGACTGTACATCAAGATTACGAGATAAAGATCAACATAAATGAGTTGATTGAAAAAAGAATTCCTTGTTGTGATTTATTACATCCGGATCATTGTTTAACTGAACAACAAGTTTCAGAAATTGCTCATGACATTCGGATGGATTTAAACCTTCATGACTTATATAAGCAAGTTGACCAACACATCATGAATTATGTTAATGCTGCAGGTATAGATAACAAGGAACACTGGGTAGAACCACATCTTCCTGATTTAGATAGAGATGCAAAAGAGGAAGTAGGAATAGAATTTGATTAAATACGTTAATGAGTGAAAATGTTTTTTATTATTAAATTATATTGTCAATGAGAGCCAAGAATTTAGCTAATAGATATATTTTTTTTCTAAATCATCAATTAATTTATAAATACTTTCTGCACTTCTCTTTTTATTTTTAAATAAGATTTTAGTAATTGCAAATATTATCATTAATAGTAAAATTGATGCAATAAAAAGGGTTTGTAAATTAAACATCATTACAAAATAATCTCTTTATTTAGGTTATTTAAATAATATGAGATCTTAAATAGGTACTTTATACAAAAAATCAAATATTAATAATAAATACAAACTTATTCTTCATAAACATAAAATATTATTCTAATCTTGATTTATCAACTCTTACTAAATTAAGAGCCTAGTAATATAACCAAAAAATGATTGAAATTTTTGCATTAACCTTATCACAAATTGGAATTGGAAAATTAGAAGTATTTGTAATCGGAATAGTTTTTTTAGTATTTCCAACATTATTCATAATTGCCTCTAGAAACCTAGATCCAAAAGGCGTGTTTGATTGGATGATTGAGAAGCCAGATGGTTGGATAGGAAAGGAATAAAGTTTCTTTTATGTAATACATAAATTTAATTATTGAATGTCAATTTATCTAATTCATATTCAGGGAAGTCGAATATCTGACAATTATTTTTAAGGCTTAGAAGGATATTTTTATTAAGAAGTTCATTATCAATAAAATTATTTAATTTACTATTAGCAAATTCTTTGTTTGTCTCTCCTATTGAAAACCTCAAAGCTCCATCTTGGGAAATCCCAAATTTAGTCGCGTTACAATAAGTATTTGCAAACTTATTCGAAATCTTTAAAGTATAATTTTCAATAGCCTTTGGTGAATAATCCACAGAATAAGCAGGGGTATCCAATATTAAAAAAATAAATGAAAAAAGAATATTCAAAATAATTTTAATCATTAAATACCAAAATTCTTTTTAATTTACATTAAAAAGACTTAATAAACAATCGCATACATTAATCTTTAAAAATACATTGATAAAAAAGAATAATTTAGATTCAAATAAAGTAATTTCGAAAATTTAATTTTTTATAAAACTGATAAATCTTTTAAGTAACTAAAAAGACATACACATTAAAGAAAATATACTAATCATTCGATTAAAAAATACTTTATTTATTTAGTTGATGATAATTTAAATTTTCTTCCAAAATATTGCTACAAATGATAGAGAAATTTTCTTATATCAGAAATTGATTATTTACTTGAGTTATAGTTTCGAAAGATAACTGGTCAATTAAGAAAAGATATTAGTTTATGGAAAATAAGCAAATTAATTTTTTTAAAGCTAAAGATATTAATACGGTTTTAAAACCTTTTAAAAAAGGAACGGTAGTTAATATCGATAATTTGGAAGTAAGAGAAAAACAAAAAGAATTAAAATTAGGTTTATATGGATGGTATGCAATTTGTCCATCAAAGGAGCTTCAAAAAAACAAAATTCATTATTTCTCATTGTTTGATGAGCCTCTTCTTCTTTTTAGAGACAAGAACAATAATGTTAGATGTATCAAAAACATTTGCCCTCATAGGGGATCCTCTTTTTATGGGGGTTCGATTTCTAATGGTGAATTAACATGCCCATACCATGGAGCAAGATTTAGTTCTCAAGGTAATTGTCAAAACATAGATAGGATAACTTGTAGTCACATTGTTGATAATAATTATGATAATTATGCAAAGAAAATTCACTTATCTCAATACAAAGCAGTAGAAAAGGATAACTATATTTTTATTTATTTTACTGACAAGTCAGAAACAGATTTAAATAATTTTAACGATGATTCATTTATTAGTAATTATGAGTTAAATGCTAATGGATTTTCTATTAAAGATTCCGTATCGGAAGAAGTTTTAGTTGATTTCAAATGTGATTGGTCAAGAATTATCGAAAATCATTTGGATATTCTTCATATATTTTGGGTTCATGGAGATACAATTCCAGATAAAGATGTAAATAAAAATGTACTCGTAAGTTTCAATCAAAAAATAAATATCAATCCAAAATATTTTGAGAGTATATATTTCTACAAAAATAATCCTACAAAAGAATTTATAAGAATAAAGTATATTCCACCAGGTAGGATTTTAATCTACAAAGGAGAACCAGCTGTTTCTAGATACGTACAAGTGCTTGATCACATACCCTTAGGAGATAATAAAGCAAGAGTAATAGTTAGACATTATAGGAAATTCCTTAAAAACAAATTTCTTAATAACTTAATATTATTTAGAGAGATTCAAAAAAAGATTTTTTACAAAATCTTTGATGAGGATTATATGATTCTAAAAACCCAAACTTATAATCAAAAATTTGGCTTAATAAAAAATGACGAGATCAAATTACTAGGTGAAGACAGAATAATAAATTATTTCTGGAAGTGGTACAAAAAATCTGAAGAAAAGGATAAACCTTGGAAACACTTAAACAAAAATAAGGAACTAAATGTTTATGATGAGATAATTTTTAAATATCCTCCAGAAATTAAGAAATTGGAAGTAATTAATAATATAAACATAATAAGAAAAACATTTATAAGATATGCAGCACCACTATTATTTTTATTGCTAATAATATAATTTCAATGAAAAAAGTGAATCGACCCGCTTGGCTTAATTGGTTGTATCTATTAATATTCGTTCTTAGCTCAATACAGTTATTCATGTTTTGGAGTGGTAATTTTTAGTGAATAATGATTATTGGCTTGAGGCAAAAAATATTAGTTGCTTTAAAAATGGATATGAGATTGTGAAAGATTTGAATTTAAAACTAAAATATAGTGAAAATGTAATTTTGCTTGGACCTAATGGTTCAGGAAAATCATCCATAATTGAATTAATAAATAGAAATATATATCCGGTTTTAAAAAAAGATACTGTTTTTAAACTATTTAATAGAGAACTTATTAATATTTGGGAACTTAGAAAAAAGATTAGCACCGTAAATTACGATGTGAAGGGAAGAATAAATCCAAAGTTAACAGTATTTGATTTAATTATTAGTGGTTTATATGGTAAATATTGCAAAATCCACAATAAATCTGAAAAGGATGTTTTATTAGCAGAGAATATTATTAATAAAATGTTGATAACAAATATATCTCAAAAATATTTTTCTAATTTATCTGAAGGTGAAAAACAAATTGCTCTAATTGCAAGAGCTTTAGTTAAAAATCCAGAGATACTTATTTTAGATGAGCCAATTGCTAATTTGGATTTAAAATCAAGATTTTATGTAAGAGATCAAATTAATGAATTAACTAATTTAAATACGAAAATAATTTGCATAACTCATGATATATCAATGATTACAGAAATATATAACAGAATCATAATGTTGAAAAACAGATTAATAATTGCTGATGGAACGCAAAGTGATATTTTAAACAGCAAAAATTTAAGTATATTATTTGATATAAATTGCGATATTATTAAATATAAAGGCTATTGGCATATTTACAAAAAAACTAAAGAATCACAAGTAATAAAACAACCAAGGCAATTAAAAAGTAAATAATCTTCTTATTTGGAATACGAGAAAAAGACTTATGTCCAAATGATGATGAACCACATTTAAAGCAAACCATTTTCCCCCCTAATGATCTGTCTGAGACAAGATTAGAACTGCCACAATTTAAACAGATTTTATTGAATTTCATATTTGATTTTAAAATTAATATTCCTAAATTTATTATATTAAAAATTAATAATGTAAAGATAAAAATCAAAGTCCACTATGATAATGAGAATCTATTGCAATAAGTTACCTATTAATGCATAATTGATATTAATTCTCATTATCAAAAAAAAATAGAAGCTATGAATTTCCATGATTATGGAGAGTATTCATCAAAAACAGTTAGACTTATAGCTCGTCAATCAGTTCTTATAGATCCATCGTCAAGAAAAATGGGGTCATGTCTTGAAGTTGAGAGTGGAATTGCAAGAGTATATTGCCCATGCGAAGAAACGGAAGGAATGACTCTTGCTTTCTTGCAATCAGGAGATCAACTAAGAACTGATTTACTATGCAGTGAGGGTGTTTGTCTAGAAGCTTTAACTGATTTTTCTTTCCATAGCAACGTTGATATAGATGAAAATTCTGGCTTTGACCTTGTTAATGAATGGACTCTTCAACTCTTAAGAATAAGACATCTAGGAAATGCAGAGAATAGACTACAAGCTCTACTTTCAATATTAGTGAACCGTCTCGGGAGAAGATGCGGTCAATGGTGCGAACTACCTTTTAGGCTTACTCATGAAAGGATAGGAGAATTAATAGGTTCTACACGGGTAACCTCCACAAGATTAATCTCAAAGCTCCGATCATCT
>QCTC01000048.1 GCA_003211315.1 Prochlorococcus sp. AG-670-O17
TTCTATAGTTGGATTTACTAAAAACTCCGAAATTGTTATAGGTGATCAGGCTCGAAGACAACTTGTTTTAAATCCTAAAAATACCTTTTTTAACTTAAAAAGATTTATAGGACGAGATTGGGATGAACTTGATGAAACAAGTATTTCTGTTCCATATAATGTTAAATCTAATAATAAGGGTAGTGTGAGAATTCTGAGTCCATTCACAGAGCGAGAGTACGCTCCTGAAGAATTAATAAGTTCCATAATAAGAAAATTAGTTAATGACGCAGAAACTTATCTAGGAGATACTATTGATTCTGCCGTAATTACAGTACCAGCCTATTTTAATGAATCTCAGAGACAAGCTACTAAGGATTCTGCTGTATTAGCTGGGATAAAAGTTGATAGAATTTTAAATGAACCCACAGCAGCAGCTTTAGCATATGGTTTTGAAAAAAGCTCTTCTAATAACGTACTAGTTTTTGATTTAGGAGGAGGTACTTTTGATGTCTCTTTGTTAAGGATATCTAATGGAGTATTTGATGTGAAATCTACCTGTGGAGATACTCAACTCGGAGGCAATAATTTTGATTCAAAAATAGTAGATTGGATTGCTGAAAGATTTCTAAAAAAACATAAGATTGATTTAAGACGAGATAGACAAGCTCTTCAAAGACTTACAGAAGCTGCTGAGAAAGCCAAATGTGAATTGTCAGGACTACAAAAAACTAAAATTTCTTTACCTTTTATTACTACAAGCGATGATGGGCCATTACATATTGAAGAAGAATTCAATAGGAAATTATTTGAATCGTTATCTGAAGATCTTCTCGATAGATTGCTTGAACCTGTTCAAATTGCTTTAGATGATTCTGGTTGGGATGCTGAAGAAATTGATGAGGTAGTTCTTGTTGGTGGAAGTACTCGTATACCAATGGTTCAACAATTAGTTAAGACTCTTGTTCCTAATGAACCATGTCAGTCTGTAAATCCGGATGAAGTTGTTGCAATTGGCGCTGCAATACAATCTGGAATAATTAGTGGAGATTTACGTGATTTACTTTTAAATGATGTAACCCCTTTATCCTTAGGTTTAGAAACTATTGGAGGTCTTATGAAAGTTCTTATTCCACGTAATACTCCAATACCAGTAAGACAGTCAGATGTATTTAGTACTTCGGAATCTAATCAATCATCTGTAGTTGTTCAAGTAAGACAAGGTGAGAGGCCACTGGCTTCGGAAAATAAATCATTAGGAAAATTTAGATTGTCAGGCATACCTCCTGCACCTAGAGGGATTCCCCAAGTACAAGTAGCTTTTGATATCGATGCAAATGGATTGCTGGAAGTAAGTGCAACTGATAGAACTACAGGTAGAAAACAAACAGTAAGTATTTCCGGAGGTTCAAATTTAAATGAACAAGAAATTAATATGATGATCTCTGAGGCCAAGTCAAAAGCAACAGAAGATAGGATCAAAAGATCAGTTATTGATAGGAAAAATAATGCACTTACACTAATTGCTCAAGCAGAGAGAAGATTAAGAGACGCTTCATTAGAAT
The DNA here is from genome assembly GCA_003211315.1 of Prochlorococcus sp. AG-670-O17. GTDB lineage: Bacteria > Cyanobacteriota > Cyanobacteriia > PCC-6307 > Cyanobiaceae > Prochlorococcus_A. The sequence goes on from QCTC01000048.1 coordinate 1,545, forward strand.
TTGGTCCATATGGAGCAGAAAGACAACAGAGAGCGGTAGAGCTAGCAATTGAGGATGTTGAAGAATTTATAGATGATGAAGATCCTCAAGAATTAGAGATTTCTGTAAGTTCTTTGCAAGAAGCCCTTTTTGGCTTAAATAGAAGATTTGCCGCGGAAAAGAAACTTGATAACAATCCCTTACAAGGAATTAAAAACACTTTTGGCTCTTTAAAAGATGAATTATTTTCAGATGATTACTGGGATGATGATCCATGGGAAAATCAAATGAATAGTAATTCTAGAAATTCAAGGTATGGTAACTCTAGGGATGACGATCCATGGGACAATGACTACTTCCTCTAAAAAAGACTATTTGTCAATTTTAGGTTTACCCTATGAATTCGACGATATTGAACTTAAAAAAGCTTTTCGAAGGGAAGCAAGAAAATGGCATCCTGATTTAAATAAAAACGATATAAATGCTGAGGATAGATTTAAATTAATTAATGAAGCCTACGAGTTCTTACGTGATCCAGCAAGACGAGTTACATCTGTAGATTCTAATTCTTCTAATCAAGAAAATTTTAATAACTACAGGACTGGTTTTCCTGAATATAAGGATTATCTCAACTCTCTATTTGGATATGAATACGAATCTGAATTAGGTAACGAAAGCTATGATGATAAATCCTCTGATTTTTATGAAGATGAAAAGCCTAATGAAATTTTTAACGAAGAAGAATTTAATAGTTACGATTATCCAGCGAAATCTCCAGAAGAACCCCCACCGGTAAAACTTCATCAAGATATTGAAACTATTATCGAATTAACCCCTGATGAAGCATTGAGTGGTACATCAATATTAATAGAATTAGAAGATCAAACTGTTGTAGAAGTTGATACTCCTCCGTTTGCTGGAGATGGTTGGAGATTGAGATTAGAGAATATTGCAAAAGGAGGAAAAGATCATTATTTACAATTAAAAGTCCAAACAGAGAATGGACTTCGAATAGATGGTCTACGTGTTCTTTATAAATTAGAGTTATTTCCACCTGATGCGCTTCTTGGATGTGCAGTTGAAATTCCTACTCTTGATGGAAATGTAACTCTTCAAGTACCTCCAAAGTCTTCAACTGGAAGATTGTTAAGACTTAAAGGTAGAGGCTTGAATTTTGAAGATAGTATTGGAGATCAGTTTGTAGAAATTTTGGTAGTTATTCCTGCTGATATTAATGATGAGGAAATAGCCTTGTATACTAGACTTCAAGAACTATCACTATCGGATGAATAGTTAAATAATATATAACTATTTAAAAAGTTTTTATGAATATTTATGTTTTACTTTATAACTTTGGTACAGAGAAAGAAGGGATACATTCAATAGAACTTAAAGGTAGAACTATCGTTCTGATGTTTGAAGAAAAAGATGATGCTGAACGTTACTGTGGACTTTTAGAGGCCCAAGATTTCCCCTTACCTTCCGTAGAAATGATTTCGATAGATGAAATTAGAGATTTTTGTACAAAACTAGATTATGAATGTAAATTAGTTGAGAAAAATTTTGTGCCAAAGACAGCAGAGGATAGATTACTAATTTCTCCTCCTCAAAAAAATTTAGAAGTGGAGACTTGGAACGAAGAAGAACGTAATGAAGAAAATAATGATGAAAATATAGATTTAAATTCCATTAAGGAGAATCTTGAAAAGCTTCTGTAACGTTTAAAATAATAATTCAAGATAATTTAACTCACAATGACAAAAGCTTTATTTGAAACAGACGCAGGAAATATTAATTTTGAATTATTTTCAGAAGATGCTCCTAATACAGTAAAAAATTTTACAAAATTAATAAGTGAAGGTTTTTATGACGGTATTTCATTTCATCGTGTAATTCCAGGATTTATGGCACAGGGTGGATGTCCTAATACAAAGGAAGGGGCTTATGGTCAACCAGGAACAGGAGGGCCAGGCTACACAATTAAGGACGAAATTAATTCAAAAGAACATATTACTGGAGCCTTATCAATGGCCAAAACTGCAGAGCCCGATACTGGTGGAAGTCAATTTTTCATTGTCTATGAACCAGCTCATCATCTAGATGGTGTACATACTGTTTTTGGTAAAACTGATGATATGGATGTAGTTTTAAAACTTAAAAACGGATCAAAAATTATAAAAGCAACTTTAATTTAAGATAAGTTTTTATCAAATATAATACTGAACGTTTCTTTATCGAGATTAAATTTCCTAGTGGATGAGTATAATTCTTCATTTTTTATTGAAAACATGGTATTTTTCGCTTTAATACTGTTTTTTGGATGTAAAGCCTGTTGAATATTTTTTGATACGATAATTCCTACTTTGGAACTTTTACTATATTCTGATAAAAATTGAATAAAGATTTCAATCTTTTTAATTTCATTATCATTAATAGTTAAATCTTTTCTGTTGTTGTCATGCAATATTTTCCATACTAATTTAGGTCTATTCCAAAAAGCTAATAGTCTAGGAGAGCTTTCTAACATAATATTTATTTTATTTTTTTCGCAGAATTCAATTATATTATTTTTTATAGGAACTAAATCTATTGATTTATAGTCACCATCAAGGAAAATTGCAATATATGGATCTATATCTATAGAATTTGATTTTTCTTCTTCTAACATATGCCCAAGTTTTTGTCTCTTTACATTTAGATATTCAGAATTATGCTCGCCAGGACATATAACTAGTGGGACTCTCTCAGTAACTTCTATTCCATACCCACCTAATCCAGCAATTTTTCTGGGATTATTTGTAAGTAGTTTTAACTTTTTGATCCCAAGGTCAGTTAATATTTGTGCTCCAACTCCATAATTTCTTAGGTCTGCTGGGAAACCCAATTTTTCATTTGCTTCCACAGTATCCAAACCACCATCTTGCAAACTGTATGCTTTTAATTTATTAATTAAACCAATACCTCTTCCTTCTTGTCTTAAATAAACAACCACACCCTCTTGTTCTTTTTCAATCCTTGCTAACGCAGCCTCTAACTGGGGTCTACAATCACAACGTAGTGATCCAAAAGCATCACCGGTTAAACATTCTGAATGCATCCTTACTAATACTGGTTCACTTAATTTATTTGACTTTTGCTTTACTAGTGCAATATGTTCAGAACCGTCAAGTTCATTTATGTATCCATAAGCCTTAAAATTACCGAAAATACTTGGGAGTATTGCATCAGATTTTCTATAAACAAATCTTTCGTTTTGAAATCTATAACTGATTAGGTCTGCAATGGATATTAGCTTCATTCCCCATTCTTTTGCATATTGCTTAAGTTGGGGAAGTCTTGACATTGAGCCGTCTGGATTTTGAATTTCACAAATCACACCAGCAGGATAAAGACCAGACATAGCAGCAATATCTACAGCGGCTTCGGTATGTCCAGCTCTTTTTAATACTCCTCCTTTTTTTGCTCTTAGGGGAAATATATGTCCTGGTCTTCTTAAATCTTCTGGCTTAGTTGAAGGATTTATTGCAACTTGGATAGTTTTAGCTCTATCCTCTGCTGATATTCCAGTAGTTACATTATTCTCAGGACCTGCATCTATTGAAATAGTAAATGCTGTTTGATTTTCATCTGTATTCCTATCAACCATTAAAGGAAGATCTAAGGCATCTAACTTGTCTCCTTGCATTGCTAAACATATTAAACCTCTACCTTCTGTTGCCATAAAGTTAATTTGTTGAGGAGTCGCAAACTGAGCCGCACAAATTAAATCGCCTTCATTTTCTCTCCTCTCATCATCTACAACAATTATGCATTCACCATTTCTTATGGCAGCTAATGCATCGCTTATGGGATCAAATTCTATATTAAAAATTTCGTTATTATCCACAATTGTTCCATTATTTGATTTGGGACTTGTTTCTTTCATTATTACTATTCAATATAGAAAAAAGTGTTTTAATTATTATTTTTGTCAACACTTACAATCCTATCTTAAAGTCTGCCAATAAAGAGAAATGAATGTTGCAATAGTTGGTGCTACTGGTTACGGGGGAATACAAGCAGTAAATCTATTAAAGGAAAATAAAAATTATAAAATTTCTTATTTAGGAGGTAATAAATCTTCAGGAACAAAATGGAGCGATAATTTTCCATTCATAAATTTAGAGTCTGACAATTTAATTGAAAAAATATCAATAGAAAGAATCGCCGATAAAGCTAATGTTGCTTTACTTTGCTTACCTAGTGGAATTTCTTCTACATTAACAAGAGGTTTATTAGAAAAAGGAGTAAAAGTAATTGATTTATCAGCCGATTATAGGTATAAGTCTCTTGATCAATGGAAAAGTGTATACTCTAACGAAGCGAAAAAATATAAGAGAGATGACTATGATTTATGTAAAGAAGCAGTTTATGGTCTTCCTGAAATTAATTTCAAGGATATATCTAAGTCACGATTAATCGCCTGCCCTGGATGTTACCCAACATCTGCTCTTATTCCTCTAAGCCCATTTTTATCCCAAGGGATTATTGATAATGAAGGTATAGTAATAGATTCAAAAAGTGGGACATCAGGTGGAGGCAGAGAACCACATCAAAAATTATTATTTTCTGAATGTGGAGATGGTCTATCTGCCTATGGACTAATAAATCATAGACATACTTCAGAAATAGAACAAATTGCAAATTTTATTTCTGGTAATGATGTTGAACTACTATTCACTCCTCATTTAATACCAATGACAAGAGGTATGCATTCGACAATTTATGGAAGATTACGGGATCCAGGTTTAACTTCTTCTGATTGTAGGATTATATTAGAAAATTATTATAGAAACTACTCGCATATTCGAGTATTACCAGTTGATATTTATCCTTCCACCAAGTGGGTTAAGAATACAAATGAAATCCATCTCTCTGTCAAAGTTGATACTAGAAATGGAAGAATAATTATTCTATCAGTAATAGATAATTTAATTAAAGGACAAACAGGGCAAGCCATACAGAATCTTAATCTAATATCTGGGTTGCCAATAAATAATGGGTTAGAAATGATTAATCATTACCCATGAATTTATTCCGGATGATATATCCAGCTTGAGAAATTGAGAGTGGTAATATTTTATGTTCCAATAAATGTAATTTCTGAGTTATTGTCTCTAAATTATCCTTGTCCGAAATAGCTAATGCTGCTTGCATAATTAAGGGACCACTATCTACCTCTGGTTCTACAAAATGTACTGAACAACCAGTGATCTTGGAATCATTTGTAATAGCTTCTTTAATAGCATTACTTCCTTTAAAAGAAGGAAGTAATGAAGGATGAATATTTATTATTTTATTCTTAAATTCATTAACAAATTTTGATGACATAATTTTCATCCAACCCGCCATAACAACAAGTTCTATATCCTGTTTTTTTATTGCATTAATAATTTCATCCTCAAAATAATCCTTATTTTCATAATCAGAGCTTTTAATTACCTTATATGAGATATTTGAGTTTTTAGCTCTTGATATACACCCAGCCTCTGATTTGTTTGTAATTAAAATCTTAATATCTATATCAAATTTGTTTGAATTAGAGAGATCAATCAATTCTTGAAAATTTGATCCTTCACCTGAAGCTAAAATTGCTATTTTTAATTTGGGTGAAAATTCTCTAAGTTGTGAAATTTCAGGTGAAATTAAATAATTGAATGATTTATCCAAAAGCTGATATTTTTATTGAATAATAAATGAGATATAAATAAAAAAAACCCCTAATAGTATTTATTAAAATTCACAAACATTATGATCTAAAAATAATATAACTAAATAAATTGAAATGATTAGTATTTACGAAGAATAAACTAGATATAATAAACAAAATAAGATAATAGTCAAAATATAAAATGAATAATGATTTTAATTCATGGGATAAATATTGCAACTACCTTTGGTTTGATAAACAAGTAAATATATGGTTAGATATCAGCAAAATAAATTTTACTCTAGACCAAATATCATCTTTAGAAAATAAATT
>QCTC01000049.1 GCA_003211315.1 Prochlorococcus sp. AG-670-O17
ATCAATTGTAGATCCACTTTCAATTACTAACTATTGGAGATGAGAGAAATAATCGTTTCATTTAAAATTTAAGTTTTGTTTTTACTTTATTTTTATTTTCAGAATTTAATTTAAAAAGTCCCGTGTCAGTATATATAGTCAATTCATCACCATATGATTCCTGGATAGATAAATCTTCATCAGACTCTAAATTTTTAACAAATACATTCCCAAGTAGTTTTAAAGTTCTCGTATCTTTGTCGTAAGTAAGCTTATTTGAGGATGCTTCAAAATTATTCTTACTACTTTTGATAACTACATTTCCAATAGCTTCAAAACTCCCATTAACATTTTGCATCTGAGAATCAGAGGTAACCGTATAATTCAGTTCTTCTTTTGAAAATGAAAGTTCAGTATGAATAAATAGTAAGGCTGCAAGTAGTAAGCGTTTCATTTACCCAACAAGTTCAATTGCATAGACAGTATCCTTAAAATTATTTTTTTTATCCCATTCCTTTGCAAAAGGCGATTCCATCTCTGCACCAAATTTTTCTAAGTCAGTACAGTTCATTAATAAATGAGATTTATGGTCATTGACTTTTACAAACTCATAATCAGTGACAAATTCTTTGCACATTTCTTCAAGAAATAAATCAGTAACATCATTTTTAAATTCCTCAAATTTACATCTAAAAGTTGAGATGATAAGTGTGTTCATAAAAAAAAGCTAATCACATATTATTTTATATCGACTATCAATTAAAAGTATTGAGATTTTCACTTATTAATAGTTGTAGGGAGTCCCACAGCAGATGCCGCCACTACATAAAGAACTGCTGGTTTATTACCTATATTTTCAACGAAATGTTCATCGCCATTATTACTCTCGATTAATGATTGCTTTGATGAAAAGTAATTAACAACTTCTCCTCTCGTATGCTTCAATTCTCCTTGAGCAAGATAAACAACCATTGGCGCTGGATGAGTGTGAATTGGAGTCTTTAATCCAACAGGAATAATAACCTTGAAGAATCTAAGCTCGGCTTGCTTCCCTCTGGGATAAGAAATCTTCTTACCTCCTAGACCCTTTGTACTTTGAATAAGAGGTATTACTTTAATCTTTTCTTGAGCTTTAGTAATTTCCAAAGGTAAGAGAACTGATGAAATTGTTATTGCTGAGATTAATAAATTTCTAAATTTTTGCATTAATAAAGTATCTAATTGCTCCTTATTTTATATTGGCTGTCAATAATTACACCCTTTAATAAAGGTATCGCTAGTTGCAGATTATGAAAAGAATAAGAGCTAAGAGTTAATTACTAACTTATAAGGTTTAATGGCAAAAGATAGGAGGGGGTTATTTCGGATAGCAGTTGTATTAAACGTGCTTATGTTACTGGTAATAATATTTCTAGTCTTAACTTAATTGTTATTAACAGGTGCTTAATTAAAGCTTTGTTAGAAGTAGTAAGCAATGCATTATAAGCAATTCTTATAACCTTCTATTTTTGCTAATTCCTTAATTCTTAAACCAGTTTCTTTTAAAAGTGTTTCTCCAATATTATCCCCATTAAATTTGTTTAAAGCAGCTTTTTCGGAGAGCCTTATGCATCTATTCTTATATTTTGCTTCTTTAATTACCGGCGATACATACAAACCTAATAAAATTAAAAAGCCACCAAAAGTTAATACTCTTCGATGGTTTTTCCACCATTGATAAAATTTATTAGTCATTCAAAAAGGAGGGTTTTATCCCTCTAATATAGATGACTGTCAATCATCTGTTTACTTTAATGAGTATGTTTAATAACCTGACTTTATCTTTAATGATTTATGGTTGGCTTCAGTTGTATCCCTGCAACTGCCTCATGACAATATGTTTTAGGACTGATATTTTAATATCATTATTCAAATTTAGTCCTATTACCTTACTTTTTTCTTCCTTAAACCGTACAGCCTGATACTCATAAATGATATGAATCATTAGTTAAAACATAGATGTAGTAAGTAGAAGAAATCATGAATAAAAGATTCCCTTATGCAATCATTCCTAAATAGTTCAAGACTATTAACGATATAGATAATTGTGCGAGTATAAAAGTTATTAATTGGAAACTGAAGTGTGAAGAGAACCCTTCATATCGCGGCTGCGAGTTTTGGCTTTGAATTTAGATTTTTCACTGTTTCTTTCTAGAAATTAATCTTTGATTTTGTATTGCATGTACCGTTTACATATTTTTTAGAAGCTATTAATAAAGTATGACTTATTTTGCCGAGCCTAATAATATTGAATATGACGAATGGTTCGATGAGAATATTGAACCGCTGGACCTAATGAGTTATTCAAATGAAAAGGAATTTTGTGATTCAGTTCATGAGAAGTTCTTTAAGATTTCAACTCAGAATTTAACCATAGGGTCTTCTGATAATTTTCACAAATAAAATAATTTAATATAAACTCTATTTTGAAGCATTAAAAAAGACCTCCAAAAGAGGTCTTTCCCAAGTTCTAATAAATCAAGTGTTCCCTTGTTTCCACTGGTTCAATAAAACTTCTCCTACACACTTTTAAATAATGCCATACATCTTTCTCCAGTGAAAGGGGATGAAGCATGTAATTTAATTGTCACATATGCCAATTATATCTTTCTGTTTTTATGTCAATAAAAAACACCCTAATTTAGAGATAAGGGTGCTTAATTATCAGAAATTAGTGTGTGAGGAGTTTCTGATATTTTTACTTTACTGGGGAAGTGCATCAAATATCTAGAGTATTAATTACTAAAAATAATTTTGTTAATAGTTTCTGATATTAATAATTTAGAGATAAAATGATTATCGGCGAAAATAAATTAATTCTTGCTTGTATTGGACTGTTAATAGAGTTACAAGTATTCATTGTTCAAATTCAGATTCAAAACTTTTCATATCTTCATAGAGAGTATTAAAAGACTTTTCAATCAGATCTTTTCCTTTCCTTGTAAGTTTCAAAAGTGTTCTTCTTTTATCTTTTGGATCTTGTTCTTTAGAAACTAACCCTAATCCTGCCTTACCTAGCCTATGGTATCGGCTTATGTAATCCGTCATCCTTGAGGCACTAGCTTTACTCATACCGAAGTATTTTTCAATATCATTTTTAGTACAATTTTGATAGGTTGCCACGTACCAAAATACTGCCATTGCCTGAAGTGGAACGTCCTGAGAATTATCTAACTTCATAAACATTGTGAGGACTCTTAAAAGGTTATATGATTCATTATCAATCTTTAATAAACCCTCTAATTTTGCTTGGGTCATATGTATTTCATACCTATATATATTTCAATGATTCTAATATTAAGCGCGATTACTTGTAAAGATAGATCCATAAGTGGAATGATTTGATTATATGACCAATTTAAAAATATTAATTTATGAATAATAAAATAAGAAATATAACTCAGTCTTAATCTTTAAAGAACATTAATATAGGGGAGAAGATTATTTTTCATAAATGTCGCCACCAAAACAAATAATGAAAATATAAATAGCTTTCTTTAAAGACTCTGCAATTTTTTTTGAAGAGAGATCATTATCAAGATTATCCATAGTCTTCATTTGATAGATGCACTAATAGCTTAGTTTCACTTATTCCTCTTATAAAGGTTAATTTTTAACAACTCTATGCTGAATATGTACCATCACTTTCTCTTTTGGATTTGGCTAATACAATTTCTCGGAACACTTTTTCGATCATGTAAGCACATCTTATCCCGTAGCATTTTTTATTTGAACTTTTCTCTAATTCTCTTTGAGTTATGTAATTGTATTCGCAACAATTACATTTAATATCAATTTTCTTACCTTTAAAAATATCCATAGCCCTTTCAAAAACCCATTGCTGAACTCCTATATTTCCCCAACTATCAAAATCAGACCATACCGAAATATCCTTATCAAGAGTATCAATTAATCCTTCAACATCTCTAACCTCGTAAAGAAGGGCTTCTTCTCTTGCCGTCTGCTTTATACCGATTGTATTAATAAGATCATGATTCATTTAAATAAGATAACAAGATGATTTAAAAAATTAAATAAGTTCCGTTATAGCCTTGGCTGGTCTTAGAGAAGGATCAATATTTCTTAGCATTTCAAAATCCTTAAAATCAAAACCTGGGCCAACACAATAACTTGTGAGTGTAAATTCTCCATTAGTGCTAGCAGCCTTCCAATATCCAGAGGGAATCATTTCAATAGTATTGTTTGAATCTAATCTTATATTTCTTAATTCTTTATTATTGTCACCTAAAAAGTATAAATTAAGGGGTGCCCCTTGAAGATAAATCCATATCTCATCAGAAGAATTTAATCGATGCCATTTACTTATTTCACTTTTACAAAGTAGATAATAAATACTAGTTATAGGGTTTCTTTTTTGACCATTATTTCTAGTTATATGATTTTCACTCCTTATGATTTCTCTAAACCATCCTCCTTCAGGGTGAGGAGATAATTTAAATTTATTTATGATTTCAGAACTAGCGTTATCTAAATTCACTTTGAGAATTTTTGAGATTACTTGAATATTTTAGAGTCAAAAAGTAAAGCTTATAAAATATCCAAGAAAAAATAGATTAATTAGAAATCATTAAATAATATGTAAAGCTATAACTAGCAAAAGATTTTCCTATATTTACTCCAAAATAAAGAGCTGCAAAGTAAAGAAGTAATTTATTCATTTTTTAGAAGCTTTAACTAGTTTCTTATAAAGTTTCTCTGAGATAGGGCGAATAATGGAGAAATTTATTTTATTAAATTAATTAGTTTGAAATATATTTATTGTTACTAGATATACCAATGAAAACTCATAACCATATACCTTGCAAATAACTTATATAAGTTTATCTAATGCAAAAAAGGTCTTAAGCGATTGAATTTCAAAAATTGAGTTTAGGCGCACAATACTGATAAATCCACAAAATTCTTACTTTCATCTGCTAGTTCAATCATTATCCTATTAAGCCACTCAGAAGTGCTCTCACAATAACCGACATTAACAACTATTTTTGAGGTTGTTTTTTCTTGGTTTTTCATAAAAAATTTTCTGATTTATATTTTAAAATAACTAGAAATACAATCTACGAGAATAAGTCTTAATTACTATCACTACTAAATAGTTGCATTTAATACAAATTACATATTTAAAAATATATAAAAAGAATAATTTCATTGACATTAACAATCAATCAAGTTTATTTAGATAAAAATTATCTATCTTAATTGTGAATAACATCAAAATCGAAGAGTTAATGAAAGTAAGATTTGATGGAATCGCAAATAGACTAGGTCATTTAACAAAGGTAGAAAGCGAATCTTTATTGCTAGAGCATCTTGAGTGGTTAGAGGGTGGGTGGGAAACAGAAGAAATTTTATTTTTAAAAAATCAAAATAAAAAATGGTGGTTTTAATAAGATTTTAAAATAAAATATTTTAATAATTTATTCTTTTTTTAAATTTTTTTATAAAAAATCATTTCAAAAATTATTGGTAATGTCCAAGTGGGCCTGGACCTGATCCGATTTGATAAGAGTTTTTCAATGATCTTTCAATAAATAATTTTGATTTTTTAATTGACTCCATAAGGTCAAATCCTAATGCTTGATACCCACAAATTGCAGCACTTAAAGTACATCCACTTCCATGCGTATTTTGAGTATTAATAAATTTATTTATAAACCACTTTTTCTCTCCATTGACATCAAGATAAAAGTCCCTACCCTTCATTTCCTTCAATCCACCTCCTTTGATTAGAACTGCTTTAGCACCGAGTTTAATAATGCTTTTTGCAGATTGCTCTACATCTTCTTCATTCTTAATTTCCAAATTCGAAAGAAGATTAGCTTCAAAAATATTTGGAGTTACTAAATCAGCAATTGGTAAAAGTAATTTTTTATAAGCATTGATTGCAGAATCCTCAAGTAATTTAGAACCAGTTCTACTCACCATTACTGGGTCAATAACCTTTCGAATAGAAAAAGATTTCAGTTTTAAAGCTGTTGCATTAATAATACTATCGTTTAGCAACATTCCAGTTTTTAAAGATTTGATATCAAAATCTGAAAATAAAGTATCGATTTGGCTTGTCAAAGTATCCTTCTTGACAGGTTCTACACAGTTTACTTGTACACTATTTTGAGCAGTAACACATGTAATCACAGAACATCCATGAACCTTAAGTGCCATAAAAGTTCTTAAATCGGCTTGAATACCTGCACCTCCTCCTGAATCACTACCACCTATTGAAAGAGCAATATTAGAAAACATAATTTTTTTAAATTAAAAACTTTCTTAGATTTATTAGAAATTTGAATAGGCATTAAAAAAATCTAATTCCAGTTCCATGGCTTTTTTATATAAATTCTGAGCCTGATTAATATCATAAGGTTCTTGGTAATTATCAATTATTTTTTCAAGAGATTTTGCTAACTCATCAAAACTTTCACTGGAGTAAGTAAGAATCCATTCTTTATAAGGATTATTTGTAATCATATCTGATAAATTTTTTCCTATCCAAGAATATAAACGCATGCAAGGAGTCATTGCAAACATTATTTCAACTGAACTTAGTTTTATGGAAACATCATAAAGAAAATCTGTATAGTTCTTTGTAGAAGGTTTTATATAGTTGGTAGATAAATCAATCTCCCATTCATTTGCATACGTCTCATGAAGTATTAATTCATCAGACAAACCGACCAAGAGTTGGCTTAAAGACTTAATTTCAGTCTTATCTTTTGATTTAGAAACAGCTAACCCATATGCCTTGGCAAAGCTCTCTAAAAAAAAATAATCTTGAGCCAAGTACTCTTTAAAAATATTTCTTGGTAACTTTCCATTTCTGATCCCTTGAACGAATTTAGTTTTTAAGCTAAGCGAAGCTAGCTCGAAATTATTTTCCCATAATTTTTTTGTGATTAACATTATTTTAATTTTTTTTATTTTAAGTTAAGTCAGACTAGATTTTATTTATATAAAATTTGTATAAATTTAATTA
>QCTC01000050.1 GCA_003211315.1 Prochlorococcus sp. AG-670-O17
GGTGCAATTTGATGAAAACTAAATCTACAGATTTAAAAATTAAGGTTCTTTTATTAATTACTGGCAGTATTGCTGCAGTAAGAATCCCCTTATTAGTAAGTCAATTAGTTAAGGATAATTATGAGGTAAAGTGCGTTATTTCTGAAAATGCTGAAAACCTAATTCAGCCACTTTCACTTTCTATCTTAAGTAGGAATACATGCATATTAGATAAGGACCAATGGTCATATCTTCATTCAAGACCCTTACATATAGATTTATGCGATTGGGCTGATGTTTTGATAATGGCTCCTTTGACTGCAACAACACTTTCAAAGTGGGTTACAGGTAATGCTGATGGATTGATCTCCAGTATTTTAATTGCGAATAATAAGCCTACTATTGTTGCTCCTGCAATGAATTCTAAGATGTGGAGTAATAAAGCTGTTAAAAGAAATTACGTCTATTTACAAGATTATCCAAACGTTCTAATCCTTAAGCCAAGTGAAGGAATCTTAGCTTGTGACGAAATTGGAGTTGGTAAGATAGCCCCAAATGATTTAATACAACTTGCTCTAAAGTTTTTACTCCTACAAAATAAAAAGCCCTATTACAGGGACTTGTTAAATAAAGAGTTTTTAATTACTGGAGGTTGTACTTCAGAAAAAATAGATGCAGCAAGAAAGATAACTAACAATAGCTCGGGGACTATGGGATTAATGCTTGCTCAAGTAGCAAGATTCAGGGGTGCGAAAGTCAACTATATCCATGGTCCTTTAAAAAATAAACTAGATATCACCGAAGGAATTAATACGCATGAGATAGAGAATAGTAATGATCTAATTAAGGCAATTGAAAAAAAAATTTCGAAATGTGATTATTTCATTATGAATGCTGCAGTAGCAGATTTCAAAATCTCAGGAGATACTTCAAAAAAAATTCCAAAAAGTAAATTTGAGGATTTTTTAAATGAAAATATCGAATACATTCCAGATATTTTAAAAGAGATAAGTAAAGTAAAAAAAGAAAATCAAATTTTTGTTGGATTTTGTGCATTTACAGGTTCTTTTAAAAGCGCAAAAACAATTATTAAAGCAAAAATAATGCTTAAAGGTTGTGATCTTCTATTCGCAAATCCTATAGATATCGAAGAACAAGGATTTGGCCCTCTTGCAAAAAATGAGGGTTGGCTTTTTGATAAAAAAAATATGGAACATCATCTAAAAAAAACCTCAAAAATTGAGTTAGCTAATAATTTAATTAATGAAATTATTTCAACTAATAAATAATCCAAAACATTTATGTTTTGTATTTTTTTGTAATCTTAATCATTAAAAATAGTCTGATATCCTAAGATGACTCAAGTTTTTAAAAAATTTAAAAAGCTACGGGTTGTTTCGAGGATTTAAAAAACTTTCTTTTGTGGTTCTTTACCTTGTATTATCCGTACTGAACATTTTAGGTTAACCCTTTACCAGCAGTCACAGAACTTTATTAAAAATTTATTATGAGAATTCGTTCTTTCTTAGCTTTTGTTATTACTTTTTGTTTAACTTTTGCTTTTGTCCCAGATAAAACATACGCCTTCTCTGAGAGAGGAAATGCCCAATTTACAGATGTTGTAAATACAGGTAAAGCTAACGATTGTCCTTCATTAGATTCATCCCTCGTTGGATCAATATCTTTAGGAAATGGTGATTCCTTAAAAGGGATATGTATGCATCCAACAGAAGTTTATGTAAAAGTTCCGGGATCAAAAAGAAAAGAAGCGGAATTTGTTGCAACAAAAATTATTAGCCCTAGGAATAACACAACAGTTACAGAGGTATATGGAGATATAGACTCCGGAACATTTACTGAAAAAGGTGGAATTGATTTTCAATTAATTACTGTTCTAACTCCTGGAGGATTAGAGGTGCCATTCGCATTCTCCGCAAAAGATTTAACAGCTGATCTGCCTTCATCCATTGAGCCTGGGACAGAATTCAGTGGTGCTACATTCACACCTAACTACAGAACAGGAGATTTTTTAGATCCTAAAGCAAGAGCAAAAAATACTGGTGTTGAATACGCGCAAGGTTTAGTTGCTCTAGGGGGAGATGATGAGGAACTTGCTAAAGAAAATATCAAAATTGACGTAAATGGTACTGGAGTTGTAACACTATCAATTGAAAATGTAGATTCAGATACAGATGAATTTGCAGGTACATTTACAGCGATCCAACCCTCTGATACAGATATGGGTTCAAAAGAACCTCTTGATGTCAAAATAATTGGTGAGCTTTACGGAAGAAAAGCTTAATTATAAATAAAGATTAAAAAGAGGGTTTAAACCCTCTTTTTTTTAAGTTGTCTTATAAAAATCATAAAATGAATTTACAACAAGAATCTAAAAGAGATTCAAAAGGTTTAATACCTGCGTATGGAGGAGAACTTAAAGAATTAATTATTAAGGATGAAGAACTAAAATCAAAGCTTCTTTATAAAGTTTCTTATGAGCACGAATGTAGTGATAGAAATGCTTGTGATGTAGAACTTTTAATAGTAGGAGGATTTTCTCCTCTAGAAGGATTTATGGATGAAGAAGAGTACAAATCTGTAATTAAAAACCATAGAGATACAAAGGGTTTACTTTTTGGTTTGCCGATCGTAATTGATACTAATAATGAACAAATCAAGGAGGGTGAAACAATATTACTAACCTATAAACAACAAAGATTAGCAGTTTTAGAAGTTAGTTCAAAATGGGAGCCAGATAAATCCAAAGAAGCAAAATTTTGTTATGGGACTAATTCTTTAGATCATCCTGCAGTAAAGATGATTTTCAATGAAAGAGGCAGATACTACATGGGTGGCAAAATTTATGGATTGGAGCTTCCAAATAGAGATTTTCCATGTAAAACCCCAAAAGAAGTAAGAGAATTATTACCTGCTAATTTTGATGTAGTTGCTTTTCAATGTAGGAATCCAATTCATAGAGCACATTATGAATTATTTACTAACGCCCTACAATCGGAAAATGTTTCCTCAAATTCAGTTGTTTTGGTTCATCCAACCTGCGGCCCCACACAACACGATGATATTCCGGGTAAAGTCCGATATTTAACCTATAAAAAATTAGAAGAAGAAATTTCTAATAAGAAAATAAAATGGGCTTTTTTACCATATTCAATGCATATGGCAGGACCTAGAGAAGCTCTTCAACATATGATTATTAGAAGAAATTATGGATGTACTCATTTCATAATTGGTAGGGATATGGCTGGATGTAAATCATCTTCTACTGGTGAAGACTTTTATGGACCTTATGATGCCCAGAATTTTGCCAATAAATGCGCAGAAGAGTTATTGATGAAAACTGTACCTTCAAAAAATTTGGTATACACAAAAGAAAAAGGTTACATAACTGCTGAAGAAGCAAAAGAAAACAAATATCAGATAATGAAACTAAGTGGTACAGAATTTAGAAGAAAGCTAAGGAATGGAGATTCAATTCCAGAATGGTTCGCATTTAAAAGTGTAGTAGATGTACTTAGAAAGTCTTAATATTGTTTTATTATTAGTATTATAGATTTATTATAGATTTTTTATCGTGAACAAACGTTGGAGAAACGTAGGACTTTACGTTCTAGCAGTAATTACAGTCATTTTTATAGGTACTTCTATTTTTGATAAACCTAGTACTGAGAATGCCACGAAAACTCTTAGATATAGTGATTTTATAGAAGCTGTCCAAGATAAAGAAGTTAGCAGAGTTTTATTATCTCCAGATAGTGGAACTGCACAAGTTGTGGAAAACGATGGCAGCAGATCTGAAGTTAATCTAGCTCCCGATAAGGATTTATTAAAAATCCTTACTGACAATGATGTAGATATAGCCGTCACACCCACAAAATTAGCTAATCCTTGGCAGCAAGCTATAAGTAGTTTAATTTTTCCTGTTTTATTAATAGGAGGTTTATTCTTCCTATTTAGAAGATCGCAAAATGGAAGTGGCGGTGGTGGTGGTGGTAATCCAGCAATGAGTTTTGGGAAAAGCAAAGCCAGACTTCAAATGGAGCCTTCTACACAAGTCACTTTTTCAGATGTTGCTGGTGTTGAAGGAGCAAAATTAGAGTTAACGGAGGTTGTAGATTTCCTAAAAAGCCCTGATAGATTTACTGCGGTTGGAGCAAAAATTCCTAAAGGTGTTTTATTAGTAGGACCACCAGGAACAGGAAAAACTCTTTTAGCTAAGGCAGTCGCTGGAGAAGCAGGTGTTCCTTTTTTCTCGATCTCTGGATCAGAATTCGTTGAAATGTTCGTTGGGGTTGGTGCAAGTAGGGTTAGGGATTTATTTGAGCAAGCTAAAAAGAACGCACCCTGTATTGTTTTTATCGATGAAATAGATGCTGTTGGAAGGCAAAGGGGTGCTGGCATGGGAGGTGGAAATGATGAGAGAGAACAAACTTTAAACCAGCTTTTAACCGAGATGGATGGTTTTGAAGGTAATTCAGGAATAATTATTGTTGCAGCAACTAATAGACCAGATGTCTTAGACTCGGCATTAATGAGGCCAGGTAGATTTGATAGACAAGTAACTGTAGACAGGCCTGATTATGCTGGAAGATTACAAATTTTAAATGTTCATGCTAAAGATAAAACTCTCTCAAAAGATGTAGACCTTGACAAGGTTGCAAGAAGAACCCCTGGATTTACAGGTGCTGATTTAGCTAATCTCTTAAACGAAGCAGCAATCCTTGCAGCAAGAAAAGATCTAGATACTGTTAGTAATGATGAAGTAGGGGATGCTATAGAGAGAGTAATGGCAGGCCCTGAGAAGAAAGATCGTGTTATAAGCGATAAAAAGAAGGAACTTGTTGCCTATCATGAGGCAGGTCACGCATTAGTTGGCGCTTGCATGCCTGATTATGATGCTGTTGCAAAAGTCTCTATAATACCCAGAGGTCAAGCAGGAGGACTAACCTTCTTTACTCCTAGTGAAGAAAGAATGGAGTCTGGTCTTTACTCACGTTCATACCTACAAAATCAAATGGCTGTGGCCCTAGGTGGCAGAGTTGCTGAGGAAATTGTATATGGAGAAGAAGAAGTTACTACAGGAGCCTCTAACGATTTACAGCAAGTGGCTAATGTTGCAAGACAAATGATCACCAAATTTGGAATGAGCGATAAAATAGGTCCAGTTGCTTTGGGCCAATCACAAGGTGGAATGTTTCTTGGAAGAGATATGAGCGCTACAAGAGACTTCTCTGAAGATACTGCAGCAACAATCGATGTAGAAGTTTCAGAGCTTGTTGATACAGCTTATAGGAGAGCAACAAAAGTCCTTTCCGATAACAGAAGTGTTCTTGATGAAATGGCTTCAATGCTGATTGAGAGAGAAACAATTGATACTGAAGATATCCAAGATTTACTTAACCGTTCTGAGGTTAAAGTTGCTAACTATATCTGATTTCAATAACTCTGATATCTACAATAAATAATCCTACTGAAAATATCTATATAAATGCTATAGATAGGGCTCAGAAGAAGATCAAATTAAATAATTATTCCTATTTAATAATTGAACATTGTGCTTGATGGAGAAGCAAATGGTCTGCCAGTACGAGAGCTACCATTGAATCAACCATAGGAACTGCTCTAGGTAAAACACAAGGATCATGTCGGCCTTTAGCCTTCATTAGTACTTCTTTCCCATCAGCATTAACAGTTTTCTGCTCCTTTCCAATAGTTGCTGTTGGTTTAAAAGCTATTTTCATCTCAATATTCTCTCCATTACTTATTCCTCCCTGTATGCCTCCTGAATTATTTGATATTGTTTTAAGCTTACTAATATCATCAGACTCAATAAACGAATCATTATGTTCACTTCCTTTTAAATAAGTTCCCAAGAAACCTGAACCTATTTCAAATCCCTTAGTAGCAGGTAATGACATCAAAGCCTTTGCAAGATCAGCTTCCAATTTATCAAAGACAGGCATACCTAATCCAGATGGAACATTTTTCACTAAACATTCAATAACACCTCCACAAGAATCACCATCTTGCTGCAATTCTTTTATTCTTTTAATCATTTTTTCAGCCACCTTATCATCTGGACATCTAACAATATTTGAATCTATTTTACTTAGAGTAAGTTTATTTATATTTACCTGAGAGTCAATATCATGTATACGTTTTACCCAAGAAAGAATTTCAGTATTAAACAAGGTTTTTAATAATTGTTTAGCGATAGAACCTGCAGCAACTCTTCCTATGGTTTCTCTAGCTGAGGCTCTGCCTCCTCCAGAACCAGCCTGAATTCCATACTTCAAATGATATGTGCCATCTGCGTGAGATGGCCTGAATACTTGCTCTAAATTACTATAATCTCCTGGTCTTTGATCTTTATTTCTAACCAACATTGCAATAGGTGTACCAAGTGTTATGCCTTCCTTTAAACCACTTAATATCTCTAATTTATCATCCTCGTTTCTTGGAGTTGTAATTTTGCTCTGACCAGGTCTTCGTCTATTTAATTCATTTTGTATGAGATCAATATTTATTTTTAACTTAGGAGGACATCCATCAAGAATAACTCCAACAGCGCCTCCATGAGATTCTCCAAAAGTTGTGACACGAAAAATTTTACCAAAACTGCTACCCATTGAGATATCAAATTATTA
>QCTC01000051.1 GCA_003211315.1 Prochlorococcus sp. AG-670-O17
ATTAGAATGTAAACATTAGGTTCCATTTAAAAGATTAGTTTTTAAATATCTTGTAATTCATTCTTCCACTTTTTTAAAAAATTCGCCAATCGAGATTTCAT
Source organism: Prochlorococcus sp. AG-670-O17 (assembly GCA_003211315.1). Lineage (GTDB taxonomy): Bacteria > Cyanobacteriota > Cyanobacteriia > PCC-6307 > Cyanobiaceae > Prochlorococcus_A. The sequence continues at coordinate 102 of QCTC01000051.1, forward strand.
GTTTAAACCAGATTTTAAAGTATTTGAGGAAAGAAGAAAAATTTTCTTTAAAAAATTAAATGGTAAAGCTGCTATTATTCCAAGTTCTAGCTTGGTTAGGCATCATGCCGATTGCGAATATCCTTTTAGACAAGATAGTAATTTTTGGTATCTGACTGGCTTCGATGAGCCTGATTCAATTGCTCTTTTCTTATCTCATAAGCCAAAAGGGGAAAGGTTCATTTTGTTTGTTGCCCCAAAAGATATTTTAAGTGAAGTCTGGCATGGTTTTAGATGGGGTATAGAAGGCGCCGAAAGAGAATTTAAGGCAGATAAAGCTCATTCAATTAATGATTTTAAGGATTTGCTTCCAGTTTATATTGGCGATTCAGAAGAGATTGTTTATTCAATTGGTAAACAAACAAAAATTGAAAAAATTGTTTTGGAAATATTTTCTCAACAACTTGAAGCCAGCTCAAGATTAGGAGTAGGAGTCAATTCTATAAAATCTCCTGAAATTTATCTCAATGAAATGCGCTTAATTAAAAGTGATTTTGAGATAAATAGGATGAGAGAAGCTACTCAAATTTCAGCCGAAGCCCATGAATTAGTAAGACAATCTATTTCGTCAAAGACAAATGAAAGACAAATTCAAGGTTTAATAGAAGGATTCTTTTTAGAAAAAGGTGCAAGAGGACCTGCATATAACTCTATCGTAGCCTCAGGTGATAATGCCTGCATTTTACATTACACATTAAATAACTCTGAATTGAATAATGGGGATTTATTATTAGTAGATGCAGGTTGTTCATTAATTGATTATTACAATGGAGATATTACAAGAACTATTCCTATAGGAGGAAAATTTTCTAAAGAGCAGAAACTGATTTATGAAATTGTTTTAGAAGCACAGAAAACAGCAATCAAAAATTCCGTAAAAGGTTCTAATTCTACTGACGTACATAATGTTGCTTTGAGAGTTTTGATAGAGGGATTAAAAGAAATTGGACTATTAAGAGGGGATACTGATGGAATAATTGAAAACGGATCTTATAAACATCTATACATGCATAGAACTGGACATTGGCTTGGTTTAGATGTTCACGATGTTGGAGCATACAGAATGGGAGAACATGATGTGCCCTTACAGAATGGAATGATACTTACTGTCGAACCAGGTATTTACATAAGTGACAGGATTCCTATTCCAGAAGGGCAACCTAGTATTGAAGAAAAATGGAAAGGTATAGGAATAAGAATAGAAGATGATATCCTTGTAAATGAAAAAGAGCCGGAAATTCTTAGCTTCGCCGCATTGAAAGAAATTTCTGATTTAGAGTATTGAATATTTGACTTTTACAGTTAATAGATTTATTTTTTATGAGATATAAAAAATTTAACATGGATAAAGCTAGTTCTAATAATGCTAAATTATCTCAAGCAAGAGGGTTAGCTAGTCAACTTGGAATGTTTGCAGAAGAAAATGATATTCCTAAAGATCTTTGGGATTCTTTAGAGAGAACAATTTATGAATTTTATGAAGTATCTAGTAAAAAATAAATTAAATTTTTAGTGATAATCGATAAATAAAAGCAAGACTTTTTGATCAAAATGATCAATTGGTGACCATTAGCTGATAAATTATAAAAATAAATCTAATAATACTGAATGACTTCATCAGATAAGGTTAATGAGAATGCTAAGGAGCAGCAAGAACAGAAAAATGTTTCTCAAAAATCAAAAACAACTTCACCAAATGCAGGGATGATGGGCGCAAATGCCGTTTTAGCTGCTGCTAAAATTGATGAAGATGGAGTTCCTACAGGCTATACGCCAAAACCAGATGAGGGTAGATTTATTATTAAAATTTTATGGCTACCTGATAATGTCGCATTGGCAGTTGATCAAATTGTTGGAGGAGGTCCAAGTCCCTTAACTGCTTACTATTTTTGGCCAAGAGATGACGCATGGGAAAAATTAAAAAGCGAACTAGAGAGTAAAAGCTGGATTACAGATAATGAAAGAGTTGAAATATTGAATAAAGCTACTGAAGTAATTAATTATTGGCAAGAAGAAGGTAAAACGAAAAAATTGGAAGAAGCGAAGCTCAAATTTCCTGAGGTCACTTTCTGTGGAACTGCTTAAAATTTAGTTTTTTGAAGCTTGAATTCTTGCCTCGGCTTTTGATATCTCATTAAGAGCTTTAATCTTTTCTGCACTTTTATCATTTTCAGGAAATTTATTAATTGCTGATTTTGCTTTTTTAAGAGCATCTTCAGCATTTTGTATGTTGATTTGGGAACCAATTTCAGCGCTGTTAACTAAAACAATAACTTCATCTGACTCTATTTCAGCAAAGCCACCCATTAATGCTATAGATTTCCATTTGGAATTCATTCTTAGTCTTAAGACACCAATATCAATAGCCGTAACTAACGATATATGTCCAGGAAGTACACCTATTTGACCAGTGGTACTTGGAAGAATTACCTCTTCAGCATCACCTTCGTAAACATTCTGATTTGGAGCTAAAACCTTGAGTGAAATTGCCATTAATTTAAATTTTTAGAGAGTTTAAAATTATTTATAAAAGTTGATAATTTATTTTTCTGTTTTTATTTTTTCTGCCTTAGCTTTTACTTCATCGATATTACCTACCAAGTAAAAAGCTTGTTCGGGTAGATCATCTAGTTCACCAGCTAATATCATATTAAAACCAGCAATTGTATCTTCTAGTTTGACATATTTACCAGACATTCCTGTGAAGATTTCTGCTACGAAGAAAGGCTGAGACAAGAATTTTTCAATTTTTCTCGCTCTGCTAACTGTCAATCTATCTTCTTCGGATAATTCATCTAATCCAAGAATTGCGATAATATCTTGAAGCTCTTTGTATCTTTGTAAGGTTGATTGAACCGCACGAGCTGTTTTATAATGCTCATCACCAACTACTGAGGGTTGAAGCATCGTGCTTGTTGAATCTAGAGGGTCAACTGCTGGATAAATACCTTTTGCAGCAAGACCTCTAGCAAGAACGGTTGTAGCATCTAAGTGTGCGAAAGTTGTAGCAGGAGCAGGATCGGTTAAATCATCCGCTGGAACATATACTGCTTGAATTGAAGTAATGGAACCTTCTAAAGTTGATGTAATTCTCTCTTGTAATGCTCCAACATCAGTTCCTAGAGTTGGTTGATAACCAACCGCAGAAGGCATTCTTCCTAACAGAGCTGAGACTTCAGAGCCAGCTTGTACAAATCTAAATATATTGTCTACGAAAAGAAGTACATCTTGCTTGTTTACATCTCTAAAATGTTCTGCCATCGTTAATGCAGATAAACCAACTCTCATCCTTGCACCAGGAGGCTCATTCATCTGGCCGAAGCATAAAGCAACTTTAGATTGAGACAAATCATCTGCATTAATGACACCTGACTCCTTAAATTCTTCGTATAAATCATTCCCTTCTCTTGTTCTTTCACCAACTCCTCCAAAAACTGAAACACCACCATGCTCTTTTGCAATGTTATTGATTAACTCTTGTATTAGTACTGTTTTACCTACGCCAGCACCTCCAAATAAACCAACTTTCCCACCTTGTCGATAAGGGGCTAATAAATCGATAACTTTAATTCCAGTTTCGAAAACTTTAGGCTTAGTCTCTAAATCAGTTAATTTAGGTGCTGATCTATGAATAGGAGCGGTATCTGAAGTGTTTACTGGCCCTTGTTCATCTACAGGTTCTCCTAAAACGTTAAATATTCTTCCTAGAGTCGCCTCTCCAACAGGAACTGATATTGGAGCCCCAGTATCAGTTGCCTCCATGCCCCTCACAAGGCCGTCTGTGCCGCTCATCGCAACAGCTCTTACTCTGTGGTCACCAAGTAGTTGCTGAACCTCTGCGGTGAGTGCTATATCTTGCCCTGCTGGATTCTTGGCTTCAATTCGTAGAGCATTCAAAATTTTTGGTAATTTACCAGCTGGAAATTCTACATCCAAAACTGGACCTATTACTTGACGTACTACACCTTTTGTTGGTGCTGAAGTTGATGGAGTTGCTACCATTTTTTATTGACTTGGTGAGGAATAGCTGATTTTAGAACAGCTCATAATTCGAAATATTACCACCCCGAGCGTATATTCGTTAACTGGGTTCGGCCAACCGCACAGTTAAAGAGTGGTTTAATTGCCGCTCAACAGATTATGTTATTCATCATAAGGTTGGAGTAATACTCTTTCCAAATTTTGACGCATAGCGTCGCATTATATGATTCTCCATTAATCTATGGCAGCTGTTTCACTCACAGTCTCTACAGTCAAACCACTGGGAGATAGAATATTTATCAAAGTTTCCGAATCTGAGGAAAAAACTGCTGGTGGCATCCTTTTGCCCGACTCAGCTAAAGAAAAACCACAGGTTGGAGAAGTTGCTCAGGTTGGTCCTGGGAAGCTTAATGACGATGGTTCTCGACAAACTCCAGAAGTGAGTATTGGCGATAAAGTCTTATACAGCAAATATGCTGGAACTGACATCAAATTGGGAGGAGATGAATACGTCTTACTTTCAGAAAAAGATATTTTGGCTGTAGTCGGCTAATTTATTTGTTTCAAAAATTATTAAAACTTATCATTAAATTACTCGCCTAACATGGCTAAAAGAATTATTTACAACGAGCAAGCTCGTAGAGCGCTCGAAAGAGGCATCGATATCCTTGCTGAGTCTGTAGCGGTAACGCTTGGACCCAAAGGAAGAAATGTAGTCTTAGAGAAAAAATTTGGGGCTCCTCAAATCATCAATGATGGAGTCACAATCGCAAAAGAAATTGAATTAGAGGACCATATTGAAAATACTGGTGTTGCTCTAATCAGACAAGCTGCTTCAAAGACAAATGATGCAGCTGGTGATGGTACTACAACAGCTACTGTACTAGCTCATGCAATGGTAAAAGCTGGCTTAAGAAACGTAGCAGCAGGTGCTAATGCCATTACGCTAAAAAAAGGCATTGATAAAGCTACAGAATTTCTCGTTGGCAAAATAGAAGAGAATTCAAAGCCTATTAGTGATAGCACTGCGATAGCACAATGTGGAACCATAGCTGCAGGTAATGATGAAGAAGTTGGTGAAATGATTGCTAACGCAATGGATAAAGTTGGTAAAGAGGGTGTTATTTCTCTTGAAGAGGGAAAATCAATGACCACCGAACTTGAAGTAACTGAAGGAATGAGATTTGACAAAGGTTACATATCTCCATATTTTGCAACAGATACAGAGCGCATGGAAGCAGTTTTAGATGAGCCTTACATTTTACTTACAGACAAAAAAATTGCTTTAGTACAAGACTTAGTTCCAGTTCTAGAGCAAATAGCAAAAACAGGAAAGCCACTAGTAATAATCGCTGAAGATATTGAAAAGGAAGCTTTAGCAACTTTAGTAGTGAATAGATTAAGAGGTGTACTTAATGTTGCCGCTGTCAAGGCTCCAGGGTTTGGGGATAGAAGAAAAGCGATGCTTGAAGATATGGCTGTTTTAACTAATGGTCAGCTTATCACTGAAGATGCAGGCTTAAAATTAGAAAATGCAACTTTAGAAATGTTAGGCACTGGCAGAAGAATTACTATTAATAAAGAGACTACAACCATAGTCGCAGAAGGTAATGAAAAAGCTGTTACTGCAAGATGTGACCAGATTAAAAAACAAATGGATGAAACAGATTCTTCTTATGATAAAGAAAAACTTCAAGAACGCTTAGCTAAGCTTGCTGGAGGTGTTGCAGTTATCAAGGTTGGAGCAGCTACTGAAACTGAAATGAAGGATAAAAAGCTTCGTTTAGAAGATGCTATTAATGCAACGAAAGCTGCTGTTGAAGAGGGCATCGTTCCAGGAGGAGGTACGACTTTAGCTCACTTGGCTCCAATTCTTAAGGAATGGGCTGATAAGTCTTTATCTGGAGAGGAATTAATAGGAGCTAATATCGTTGAGGCTTCATTAACAGCTCCTCTTATGAGAATTGCTGAGAATGCAGGTTCAAATGGAGCTGTAATTGCAGAAAATGTTAAATCAAAACCATTTAATGATGGATTCAACGCAGCTACTGGAGAGTATGTTGATATGTCATCTGCTGGAATAGTTGATCCTGCAAAAGTTACTCGTTCAGGATTGCAGAATGCTGCTTCTATAGCGGGAATGGTACTTACTACTGAATGCATTGTCGCTGATTTGCCTGAGAAAAAAGATGCAGCGCCCGCTGGAGCT
>QCTC01000052.1 GCA_003211315.1 Prochlorococcus sp. AG-670-O17
AAAAACAATACTGAAAATATTATTAAGAGTTCTTCCTATTCAAATGACTCCTTGGGATAGCTTCAGCATAAGAAAATATGACTTCAACCATGTGCCCATAACTAATCCTGAAAAATTAAATTTAAAGAGTTATGCTAAATCCCTGAAAGATGTTTTAAGGTTAGCAAAGTTACCGGGTTGTAATATCAATTAAACTTCTCGCGATTTAGTTCCAAAAACCTTGTAATATAAACATATAGTAAATTTAAATTATGTTACGTTCAATTTTTGCAGGTTTTTTTGCAATAGTTTTAACTCTAGGCCTAGGAATTTCTTCTGTTTCTGCTAAAACTGTTGAAGTTAAGCTTGGTACTGACGCTGGAATGTTAGCTTTTGAACCAAGTTCTGTAACCATCAGTACAGGTGATACTGTTAAATTCATCAATAATAAATTAGCGCCTCATAATGCTGTTTTTGATGGCCATGAAGAATTAAGTCATGCTGATCTAGCCTTCGCCCCTGGCGAATCTTGGGAAGAAACATTCGATACAGCTGGAACTTTTGACTACTATTGTGAGCCTCACAGAGGTGCAGGTATGGTAGGCAAAGTGATTGTTGAATAAAATCCCTAATTAAATATAAATATTTACTAAATATTTCGATCATTTTAATTAGTTATATTGGCTTAAATGAAATTTGTCCCAAGTGAATTTTCAAATTCTGCTTGGGATATTTTTATTTTATCAAAGGAAATTGCTCAAAATAATTTTCAGCAAAATGTAGATTCTGAAAATATATTTCTTGCACTAATAAAACAAGATATTTTTACCTCTAAAATACTTATAAAAAATTATGTAAATATTAGAAGGATAGAAACAAAGTTAACTTCTTTATTAAATGCGAAAGCAAAAATGAAGAACAAACAAAAATCTTTATTTATAGGAGAAACTACACAACAAATTTTCTTAAAAGCAAATGATTTTAGAGTTTCGCTTAATGATGTAGTGATATCAACAGAACACATACTTTACGGTTTATCTTATGATAAAAATTGCGGCGAATTAATTTTAAATACAAAAAAAATTCCGGAATTTATTGAACTTTTAAATAAGATGAAATCTGAATCCAAAATAAATGATAATTTTGAAAGTTCAAATGAAACTTTAGATAAATTCGGCATTGATCTGACAAAATCAGCTAAGGATGGTGTCCTTGACCCCGTTATTGGGAGGGATGAAGAAATCAGGAGAACGATCCAAATATTAAGCAGAAGAACTAAAAATAATCCTGTTCTAATAGGAGATCCTGGAGTAGGAAAAACTGCAATAGTAGAAGGTTTAGCGCAGCGAATCGTTAATGGAGATGTCCCCTCTTCATTAAATAATAGGCAATTAATATCAATCGATATGGGTTCATTAATAGCTGGAGCGAAATTCCGAGGTGAATTTGAAGAAAGAATTAAAAGTGTTTTAAAAAAAGTGAAAAATTCTGAAGGTAAGATTATTCTTTTTATAGATGAAATCCATACAGTTGTTGGAGCAGGAGCAAGTGGAGGATCTTTAGATGCCAGTAATCTCTTAAAACCAATGTTAGCAAGGGGGGAATTGAGATGTATAGGTGCTACAACAATTAATGAACATAAACAAAATATTGAAAAAGATCCTGCGCTTGAAAGGAGATTTCAGAAAATAAAAATTAACGCTCCTTCAGTAGATGATACGATTTCAATACTTAGAGGGCTCAGAGAAAAATATGAGGTACATCATAGTGTAAGAATTTCTGACAATGCTCTTGTTGCAGCTGCCAGTTTAAGTGAGAGATATATAAATGATAGATTTCTACCTGACAAAGCAATCGATCTAATTGATGAAGCCGCTTCAAGATTAAATATGGTAATAACATCCAAACCAGAAGAAATTGATGAGATTGATAGAAAAGTTTTACAATTAGAAATGGAGAATTTATCCTTAAAAAGGGAATCAGATAATTTTTCTTTAGAAAGGCTAAAAAGAATTAATAATGAGCTTCAAGATCTTAAGATTAGGCAATCTGAATTAAATAATCAATGGAGAAAAGAGAAAGAAGAAATTGATGAGATTAGTAATTTAAAAGAAGAAATTGAATCTACTCAATTAAAAATTGAACAAGCAAAAAGAAGTTTTGATCTCAATAAAGCAGCAGAATTAGAATTTGGAACCTTAACTTCTTTACAAAAAAAATTGGAGACCAAAAGTGAAAATTTAGTAGATTCTTATAAAAATGGTGAAAAGAATCTTTTAAGGCAAGAAGTTAATTTTGATGATATTGCGGAAGTTGTCTCGAAGTGGACTTCTATTCCAGTGAATAGTTTAAACCAATCTGAAAAAGAAAAACTTTTAAAACTAGAATTAATACTTAATGAAAAAATTGTTGGACAGAATAATGCTATACGCGCTGTTTCAGATTCAATTAAGAGATCAAGGACAGGACTAAATGATCCCAACAGACCAATAGCTAGTTTCTTATTTTTAGGACCAACAGGAGTAGGAAAAACTGAACTAAGCAAAGTAATAGCCAAAACAATATTTGATTCAAATTCATCAATTACGAGACTAGATATGTCTGAATATATGGAAAAGCATTCAGTAAGCAAAATTATTGGCGCCCCTCCGGGGTATCTTGGTTTTGAATCTGGGGGCCAATTAACCGAAGTGGTGAGGAAAAACCCTTACTCTCTTATACTTCTAGATGAAATAGAAAAAGCCCATAAAGATGTTTTAGATATTTTATTACAAGTTCTTGATGATGGGATTATTACCGATGGTCAAGGAAGAACAATTAGTTTTAAAAATTCAATAATTGTTCTTACAAGTAATTTAGGAGGTCAATCTATAAATGATTTATCTATTAGGAACGAAGATAAAAATGAAATTAAAAATGTTGTGAATTTTGAATTGAAGAAATTTTTTAAACCAGAATTCTTAAACCGCCTTGATGAAATAATAATATTTCAAAATTTGGAATTAAATCAATTAAAAGATATAGCTAAATTACAACTAAAAGACCTAGAAAATAGGCTTATCAAAAAAGACTTAAACCTTCAAATTACCGATGAGGCTATTGACCATTTAGTCAAAAATAGTTTTGATAATAGTTATGGAGCAAGGCCATTAAAAAGGATTATTCAAAAAGAAATTGTGACAAAAATTTCAAATAATATTCTTAATAATTATTATTTAAATAAAAAAGAGGTTTATATTTCTATTAAAGATGGATACATATTCGTAGATTGATATTTTGATTAAAGTATTTTTTAATTTGAATAAAAACTTTTAAATAAATCTTAAAACCACTCTGGTAATCTTTCATAACTCGCAGAATTTGATTTATTTTCTTTTGATTCGGCTTTCCAGCAGCATGTTCTCCCTTTATCATTATCCTTCAAGTATTCATTAGCCCATCGCCAAATCAATTCAGAAGAAAATTCCATTCCAACATTATCCATAATCTTCAAATTTAAAGCATCTAAATCATGTAATTGCCTCCAATAATTTAATAGAGGATCATCACTATTTACAAGAAATGTATGATCAAACTGTTCTTTAAGCCTTTTTTCAAGAGGTTTCAAACCAGAAAAATCAACCACAAAACCATTTTTGTCCAATTCTTTTGCAGCAAACCAAAAGGTAAATGATCTTGAATAACCATGAACAAATCTACAGTGTCCATCATGGCGCCATTGCCTATGAGAACAGGGAAAATCCTCATAACTTTTACTGCAAGAAAATTGTGATGAATGAATATCCATTAATAAACTGTTAAAATAAACTTTAGTAAAACAAAGAGTAAGAGGTCTAACACATTAAATATAATGGCTTATTCAACAAATTTTTCCATAGAAGAACTTCGTTTTGATAATAAAGGACTAATCCCCGCCATAGCACAAGATTGGCTAGACGGATCCATTCTTATGTTGGCTTGGATGAATAAAGAATCTTTAAAAAAAACACTCGAGACAAGGAATGTGCATTACTGGAGTCGATCTAGATCCGAGATATGGAGAAAAGGAGCAACGAGCGGAAGTACCCAATTTCTTAAAGAAATTAGATTTGATTGCGATAACGATGCACTTGTTCTTTCAATAGAACAGAATGGCTCTGGGGCATGCCATACAGGCGAAAAAAGTTGTTTTTTCAATGAAATAGATAGTAATTCTATTAATAAAACAGCAAAGAAAAAGAATCCTTTTTCTAATATTTGCTCAGAATTATTTGATACTCTTAATGAAAGATCAATAAATCCTACTGAAAAAAGTTATACCAATCATTTGTTAACAAAAGGTAGTAATACTATCTTAAAAAAAATGGGAGAAGAAAATGCTGAATTTATTATGGCCTGCAAAGATAATGACAAAAATGAAATTGCAAATGAAGCTGCTGATATAATTTATCATCTTCAAGTTGCATTGCTGCATAAGGGAGTTCAGTGGAGAGAGGTTTTAACTATTCTTGAATCAAGAAGAAAAAAAAATAATTAAATTTATATAATTTTAAAGTACAAATTTAATCAAATTAATGAATAATAACTATTAATTAAATATTAATTAAATATTAATTAATTATTACATGTATAGCTTATTAAGAAATTAACTATAAGTTAAATATATTAACTAAAAGGTGTAAATCGTGAGTTCATTGAGCGATTTTCTTGGAGAAATAGGTCGTCATCAACTTTTGACACCAGAGAAAGAACTCACTATGGGAAGAAAAGTCCAAGAAATGGTTGTACTTATTAATAGATGTCAAACAGCTGGTGGTAAAGGTCCTGATTGCGAATATTCCGAAGAGGAAAAAAAGAAAATAAGAATTGGTGAAAAAGCCAAGAATGAAATGATTACAGCAAATCTAAGATTAGTAGTTAATCTTTCAAAAAGATATCAAGGAAAAGGATTAGAGTTGTTAGATTTAATTCAAGAAGGCACTCTTGGTCTTACGCGAGCTGTAGAGAAATACGATCCTTCAAGAGGGCATAGATTCTCCACTTATGCTTACTGGTGGATAAGGCAGGGATTAAACAGAGCACTCTCAACACAAAGTAGAACAATAAGAATACCAGTAAACATTAATGAAAAGCTCACTAAATTAAGAGCAGCAAAATCAAAATTAATGCAACTTAAAGGTTTTCCTCCCACTAGCATTGAGTTAGCAAGTGAGATGAAAATTACTAAAGAGGAGATAGATGAACTACTTTCTTGCGAGTTGAGAAGTATAACAGTTAGTCTTCAAGGAACGGTAAAATCTAAGTCTGACCCCTCTGAACTTGTTGATATTCTGGCAAGTGATCAAACCCCTCCAATGGAATTAGCAGAACTAGCTGAGAGGACAGCATCTGCATGGACATTATTAGATAAGGCCAATCTTACTGAAAAGGAAAGAAAGATTGTAAGCCTAAGATTCGGTTTGGATGGTTCTAATGAGTGGAGAACCTTAGCTGAAGTTGCTAGACATATGAGTTGTAGTAGAGAATATTGCAGACAAGTTGTACAAAGAGCTTTGAGAAAGCTTAGGAAAGCAGGAATCCAAAATGGACTAGTAGATAGTGTTAGCTAAAATTCATTAATTAAATAAATTAAAAAGTATGAATAATAGCTATTACAAAAACAAAGAAAAAATTTATGATGCAGAAGTTTTAGAAAGTTCAACATTAGATGAAAATATAATTATAAAAATCCTAATAAGGGCTGGTAGAACTATTGCAAAACCAGCTTTAGAAGTTCTAGAAATGGCCCTTGATCCTTTTACTCCAACACAAGTAAGAGTTTCCTTAATGGCCGCACTGGCTTATTTAATAATGCCATTTGATCTATTCCCTGACTTTATGCCTTTAGTAGGTTACAGTGATGACTTTGTTGCTCTCACTGCAGTTTTAAGTATATGGAGTAGATATATGACTCCTTCAATAAGAGCAAGAGCAGAAAGGAAACTTAATAAATTGTTCCCTTTTGTTAAATGAGTAAACTATCTCAACGAGAAGAACAAGAACTTATATCTTTTATTAAAGATTGGTTAAAATCCCATGGATATTCACAAAAAGATCTAGCTAATGAATTAAATATCAAATCAAGCAGAACCTCCGAACTTATCCAAAAAGTTAAAGAATTTTATAATAAAGGAGGAATTTTTAATATTGTGAAAAATCTCATAAAAATAGAACAAAATTGGTTAAAAAATATTCGGACTAATTCTCAAGAAATAAACGAAACTCACCCATACAATCA
>QCTC01000053.1 GCA_003211315.1 Prochlorococcus sp. AG-670-O17
GATCTATTTTAAATCTATCGGAATTATAAAGTGCCCAAGTTCTCGCAATTACTGCTTGTGCTTTCAATGCTTCTAAAGGTGAATTAGAGCCAATTTCATATGGCAGAACACCTTTTAAGTAATCATCAAATTTGATTTTCTGGATCAACGTCCAAGTTCCATATGAATCTTTAGCTAAATAAAACTTTTTACCAAAATTAATATCATTAATACTTATCTCTTGAGATGAAGATATATATATCGGGCCTTGGAGTTCATGTTGCGAATATTCAGTAACAAGGAAAGGGGTGATTTTTGACTGGTAGGATTTTTTAAACAGTCTATAGTTTAGTTTTTTGTCAGGAAGGTTTTTGCCAACTGGAATCCAAACTTCCCAATTGTTTGGAAAGGCAACTAAAGCTTGATAACCTTTTTCCTTTAATTTTTCAGCTTGCTTTTGTGCAGATTCATAGCTTGAAAATGGACCAAATACTAGTCTTTCAACAGTGAAAGGGGTTATCAAGTTTTTTTTCTTCAAAACAATATTTATTTTTTTGGATTTATGTTTTACACCATTGGTAGAATGGAGTTTTAAAAAATCATTTTTTGTAGTAAAAGTAATATTATTTTCTTCTGGAAAGTTATCGCTCCTAGCTCCTAAGTATTGTTTTAATCCAATTAAAAAATTACCTTTTTTTAATTCTTGAATAAGATTTATTTTTGAAGATTCATCTGCAAAGCCACTTAATGTCAGTATTGGAGAAATTGAACAAAATAACAAACATCCATAAATGAAAAACTTTAAGTTCAATTTGCGCAGCATAAGTTCGACATTACCTTTTCAATTCAAAACTTTAATTTGCACCAATGCATATAAAGGTTTAGATTATCTAGATTAAACAATATCAAGAGAAATGTCTAAACTTAAAACTCGTAAATCAGCAGCTAAAAGATTTAAAGCTACTGCTACGGGTAAATTTACTAGAAGAAGAGCTTTCCATAATCATTTATTAGATCACAAAAGCTCAAAATTGAAGAGACATCTTAAAACAAAAGCTGTTGTTGATGAAAGAGATGCTGATAATGTAAAATTAATGATTCCCTACGCTTAAGAGCATTCAAATTACTTTTAAAATAAATTTATGGCACGCGTTAAAAGAGGCAACATAGCCAGAAAAAGAAGAAACAAAATCTTAAACCTCGCTAAAGGTTTCAGAGGAGGAAACAAAAATCTTTTTAGAACAGCAAATCAAAGAGTAATGAAAGCTCTCTGCAACGCTTATAGAGATAGAAGAAGAAGAAAAAGAGATTTCAGAAGACTTTGGATCTCAAGAATAAATGCCTCGGCAAGAATTAATGGCACAAATTACAGCAGATTAATTAATGGGATGAAGAACTCTGACATAATTATCAATAGAAAAATGCTTGCACAATTAGCTTTAAGCGATCCACAATGTTTTGAAAAAATAGTTTCTACCGTAGGCAATTAAATTAAAAAAATAAAATTGTTCAAAATATCTTATAAGTAATGGAAATATCTTCCTTTCAATCCTATTTGATAATCCTTTTTATAGTACTTATAATAATTTCTATTTTTGTATTTCGACAATTTCTTAGGACAAGAAAGGAAGAATTAAATTTAGTAAAATTTGAGCAAAAAGGCCTTAATTCACTAACAAAAGCTTCTGAATTATATGAATTTGGCTCTATCCAAATTAAAAAAAGGTTATATACAGAGGCGTCTAAGACTTTTCTGAAAGCTGTTGAATCTTATGATAATGAACCAGACGAAGCAAAAGCTATTATTGAAAATGCTCTCGGTTTTTCTTATGCAGCACAAAATGAGTTTAAAAAAGCAATCAAGCACTATAACTCAGCTATAAAATCACTCCCTGAATATACAGTCGCTTTAAATAATCTGGCATCCGCACAACAACGACTGCTGGAATATGATTTGGCATATGCAACTTATAAGAAAGTTTTAGTAATAGATCCAAACAACAAAACAGCAATTAAAAAGAGCAAAGAACTTGAAAAAAGAAATAATTACACCCCTTTCAAAGGAATAAAAGATAAAGGATTTTAAAATGAAAGAAGATTCATGTTTACAAATTGGAGGTAAAAGCTTCTCAAGTAGGTTGATGGTTGGTACAGGAAAATATCCGTCTTCAGAAGTAATGATAGAGAGTTTAGCTAATACTGAATCTGAAATAGTCACTGTCGCAGTGAGAAGAATTCAAAATAATCAAAATGGAGAAAATTTACTGGAAAAAATTGACTGGAATAAATTCTGGATGCTTCCTAATACTGCTGGTTGTACCAATTCAGATGAAGCAATAAGAATAGCAATTTTAGGAAGAGAACTTGCCAAATTATCAGGTCAAGAAGAAAATAATTTCGTCAAATTAGAAGTTATTCCTGACAAAAAATATTTATTACCTGATCCTATTGAAACCCTTAAAGCAGCTGAAATATTGATAAATAAAGATTTTATTGTTCTTCCATATATAAATGCTGATCCAATATTAGCTAAAAAGTTAGAAGAGATAGGTTGTTCGACTGTGATGCCATTAGGATCACCTATTGGCTCTGGTCAAGGCCTTTTAAATTTATCTAATATATCCATAATTATTGAAAATTCTAATATTCCAGTCATAATTGATGCCGGCATAGGTGTACCTAGTGAAGCTTCTCAGGCTATGGAACTTGGAGCAGATGGAGTTTTAATCAATAGTGCTATCGCATTAGCTAAAAACCCGTTTAAAATGGCTAAAGCGATGAATTATGGTGTAAAAGCAGGAAGAGAAGCTTTTTTAGCTGGAAGAATTGAAAAGCAGAAGTTAGCAAACGCTAGTTCACCTGAAAAAAATATCTCAATAAAGTAATTTGATTCTTTAAAAATAATTTTAATATTAAAAAAATTGCAAGAATAGCCAATTTATTAATTAAAGAAAAAAGATTTGAAACTTTTTACAATCTTTTTTCGCATTTTGGAAGCACTCTGTAGTAATTTAATAAATATAAAATGACATTTTAATTCTGGAGTTTTGAGTGAAAGTAATTGTTCTTGGCGGAGATGGTTTTTGCGGTTGGCCTTGTGCGGTGAATTTAGCAGAACAAAATCATGAAGTAATTATAGTTGACAACCTAAGTCGCAGAAAAATAGATATTGATCTTGAAGTGGAATCGTTAACCCCAATTTCTTCAATAAATGAAAGACTTTCTGCATGGGAAGAGACCGGTGGAAAACCAATAAAATTTATTAATATTGATCTTTCGAAACAATATCAAAAATTACTAAATTTACTTATTGAGGAAAAACCTGATTCGATTGTACATTTTGCTGAACAAAGGGCAGCACCTTACTCAATGAAATCAAGTTTTACCAAAAGATATACAGTTGATAATAATGTGAATGGTACTCACAATTTACTTGCTGCAATTGTAGAAAGTAATTTAGATATTCATATTGTTCATTTAGGAACCATGGGAGTATATGGATATGGATCACATAGAGGCGCGACAATTCCTGAAGGTTATTTAAAAGTTGAAGTACCTCAACCAGATGGAAGTCGTTTTGAAGAAGAAATTCTTCATCCCGCTAGTCCTGGCAGCGTTTATCATATGACAAAGACATTAGATCAATTATTATTTCTTTATTACAACAAAAACGACTTGATTAGAATCACAGATTTACATCAAGGCATTGTTTGGGGCACAAATACAGAAACAACATTAAAAGATCCAAGATTGACAAATAGATTCGATTACGACGGCGATTACGGGACAGTTCTTAATAGATTTCTCATGCAAGCAGCAATTGGATATCCCCTTACTGTGCATGGGACAGGAGGTCAGACAAGAGCTTTTATCCATATTAAAGATTCAGTAAAATGCGTCCAACTAGCTCTAGAAAATCCTCCACAATCTGGCGAACGAGTAAAAATTTTCAATCAAATGACAGAAAGTCACCAGGTTGGAGAATTAGCTAAAAAAGTTGCTTCTCTTACTGGAGCCGAAATCAATTATTTACCAAATCCTCGAAATGAAGCTGTCGAGAATGATTTAATAGTTGATAATAAATGTTTCATAGAATTGGGGCTTAATCCCACCACTCTTGATAATGGCTTATTAGAAGAAGTTGTTGAAGTAGCTAAAAAATACTCTTCGAGATGTGATAAAAAAAGAATTCCTTGTATTTCAACTTGGACGAAAAAACAGGCTAAAGCAATAAAAACTAATTAAAAATAGTTTTAATATCTAACTTAAAAAAGTGAAAATAGCATTCTTTACTGAAACTTTTCTACCTAAAGTTGACGGAATAGTAACAAGACTAACTAAGACCATCGAATTTTTAACAAAAAATGGTGATGAAGTTATAGTGTTTTGTCCTGAGGGATGTCCTGATTCTTATAAAGGAGCAACAATAGTAGGAGTTGCGGCAATGCCTCTACCTTTATATCCTGAATTAAAATTAGGCTTACCTGGCCCTGCAGTCTCTGATAAGTTAGAAGAATTCAAGCCGGACTTAGTACATGTAGTTAATCCCGCTGTACTTGGACTAGGAGGCATATGGCTAGCAAAAACAAATAATATTCCTCTAATTGCAAGTTACCATACACATCTTCCGAAATATCTTGAACACTACGGAATGGGAATGTTAGAACCCCTTTTATGGGAGTTGTTAAAAGCAGCTCATAATCAAGCCTTATTAAATCTTTGTACCTCGACTGCAATGGTTAATGAACTCGAAGATAAAGGAATACAGAGGACTGCTTTATGGCAAAGAGGTGTCGACACTGAAAACTTCAGACCAGAATTGAGAAGCGAAAAAATGAGAGAAAAATTATTTGGAAATTATCAAAATACGGATTCACTTTTGATTTATGTAGGTAGATTATCAGCGGAAAAGCAAATTGAAAGAATTAAACCTGTATTAGATAATATACCCGGAACATGTCTCGCTCTAGTGGGAGATGGTCCCTACAGAGGGCAGTTGGAAAAGATTTTTGAAAAAACAAAAACAAATTTCATAGGTTATTTATCTGGTGAAGAGCTAGCCAGTGCATACGCATCTGGAGATATATTCTTATTCCCATCAAGCACAGAAACTCTCGGGTTAGTATTGTTAGAAGCAATGGCTGCAGGATGCCCAGTAATAGGAGCTAATAAAGGTGGTATCCCAGATATTATCAATAATGGAATAAATGGTTGCTTATATAACCCAGATGAAAAAGACAATGGAGAAAGAAGTTTAATTGAGGCTACTAAAAAAATCCTTGCAGATAAGAATAAAAAAGAAGCTATGAGAAAAGAAGCTAGGAAAGAAGCTGAACAATGGGACTGGAACCAAGCTACTCTTCAATTACAAAAATATTATGCAGAAACACTTGAAAACATTTCCTAAATTTCTATAAATTAAGCCACATGTGGGGGTGGGGTAGGATTAATAAATGTATTGATTGGGAGTATTAAAGTAGCTATATTTTGATTCTTATCGGGCCTCTGTTTTTTAGGAAATCTTTTTCCAAATGGCACTCTAATTACATTAGTCCCTTCAACAGAATTTACCTTTGTATTATTCCCTAAGGAATTATTAACAAAATTTGGTAAATTCAAATTAGTAATTGGCAAGCGCTTAACCTTACCAGATTTAAAATCTTTGCTCATAGCTTCAAATACCCCAAATAAATTTGATGCTTGATAATAATAATAAAAAAATCTAAAAAAATTCTATAAGAAAATATTAAATTTTTTATTCAACTTTACGGTAACTAAAGAACAAGAAGAATGCTAGTCTTTATGCACATTTTTTGTCATCTAAAAAATCTTTATCGTTGACATTACAAGAACAAATTAAATTTCTATCTCCATAAGCATTATCAATTCTTGATACAGAAGACCAGAATTTATGTTCGAATTTACCTTTATACGGATATGCAGCCTTTTCTTTTGAATAAGGATAATTCCAATGATCTGAAATCAACTCATTTATGGTATGAGGAGCATTACTAATTAAATTATTATTTCTTAGATTAATGTTATTTTCAATTTCTTCAATTTCTTCGCTTATTAAGAGCATAGCTTCACAAAATCTATTTAACTCCGTCAAACTTTCACTTTCAGTAGGCTCGATCATTATAGTTTCA
>QCTC01000054.1 GCA_003211315.1 Prochlorococcus sp. AG-670-O17
ATCCATATGGAAAAAAGAAAACTATTCTTAGAGAAATAATTCCTAACGAAATATGGTCCTTGGAACAGATTCAGGGTTTATATTATGTTGCAGTGCCAATCAGAATGACAATAATTAAGGTTAATAATGGACTAATGCTAATTAACCCTTTACCCCCTACGAAGGAACTTGTAAATGCATTAGAAGAATTAATTTCCATTTATGGAAAAGTAAAAACAATTGTGCTCCCTAGTGCTTCTGGATTAGAACATAAAATTGGATTACCAGCATTAGTTAGAGTTTTCAAGGATGCTGAGATTTGGTTATGTCCTGGCCAATGGAGTTTTCCTATTAATCTTCCTTTAGATTTTCTTGGAATCCCGTCGAAACGGACAAAGATACTTTTTAAAGATGGAACTCCTTATGAAGAATGTTTTAAATGGGCTTCATTAGGGCCTTTGAATTTAGGACTTGGAACATACCAGGAGGTGAGTTGTTTTCATCTTTCAACAAGGACACTTCATGTTACAGACGCTATAGTTGGCATCGAATCAACGCCTCCAGAAATATTTGACTTCGACCCAACCCCTTTATTATTTCATTCGAGAGATCGAGGCGATGAACCTATTCTTGATAACGTCGAATCTAGAAAAAAAGGTTGGGCAAGAATTGTATTGTTTTCATCTTTTTTAAAACCAGGAAAATTAAATATTCCCTCTCTGAAACAAATTATCAAATACTCTTTTAAAGCAGGTCTTAGAAATAAGAAATCACATTTTGGAATTTACCCTTTTTTATGGGAAGAAGATTGGGAATCATCTTTAGTTGAAATAATGGGTGAAAATATTCCAAAAATTCAGATTGCTCCTGTTTTGCAAAATTTAATATTTCCTAGATCAAAACAAGTACTTCTTGGATGGCTAGAAAAAATTAAAACTTATGAAAACATGGAATATTTGATATCAGCTCATTATTCTGCCCCTATTAATTTCAAAGAAGAAAATTGTCAGAATTTGATAGATGAAATTAATTCAGATAAATGGAATAAATTACCAGATGATAATAAATTCCTTGTTAATTTATATAAAAAATTATTTGAATTGGGGATAATTCCAAAAAAAGTAAATGTTTAGAGATTTATTCTTCCTCAATGGACATGTCTTCATCACTTTTTAGTGTTTGTTCAAGCTCTTTCCTTTGCTCCATTTGTCTCAAGAAATATCCTGTCATCATTGCAGAAGAAAGTAAATTAGCGATATTATCTTTTGAAGATGTTATTTTCACATCAAATTGATCAGATGGCAACATCCCTAGAAGACCTTGAACATTGTGCCTTATTATTTCTTGAATATCTTCACTAGCCGATTTGGCTACTCTCTGCAAAACTTCTGGAGACTGTTTTTGTAGATATTGAATCAAATCATTCTCATCATTTGGATCATTATTTTCAGTAGCTAGAAATTCAGGATTGAACATTTATGCATCTTCAACTTATAAAAACCCTACAACATCATGAACCCTTTAACCTACATTATTAAGACCAGGGAACCGAATAGGACCAATTTTATTTAATGGCCAATATCTAAAAATAGCCTTTCCTATTACTTTTTCATAAGGAAGAAATCCCCATATATGTGAATCCATACTGTTATTTCTGTTATCTCCCATTACCCATAGTGATTTCTCAGGAACATAATATGGACCTGTTGAATAGTTGATGTTCTTATCAGAAATATAATTATTTTGAGCAATATCATTTAAATATAAATAACCTTCTTTTACTTCTACTTTATCTCCAGGGACCCCAATTACCCTTTTGATTAATGCAATATCTGATTCATACCCAGCTTCAATTAATTGTTCTGGAACATTAAAAACAATGATTTTATTTTTTAATTTAGATAAGTTTGATTTAGAAGTGATTTTTGGAGTTAACTTTTCAACTAATATTTTGTCTTGAATTTGAAGGGTCGGGAGCATAGATCCTGAGGGAATCCACCTTGGTTCGATTACTTGCCATCGTATAATTAAAGCAATTATTATCCAAATAAAAAGATTTTTAAAATCATTTAGTATTGAACTTTTTTTTTCTGCTGGATTTTGCATTGTTTAATTATTTATTTGTAAAAAGGAATTCCTAAAGTATTTATATAAATTATGACATCAAATATAGAATGCCAAAATTTCTTTAGAAGTTTACAACTTTTAGATCTTTTTACAAAAATAGGGGTTAAAAATTTAATTTTATGTCCAGGCAGTAGATCAGCTCCTTTAGCAATAGCTGCAGGAGAGTTAAATAAACGTAGAATCTTAAATATATTTAATTCCATAGACGAGAGATCTGCTGGGTTTCATTCACTTGGAATTTCTACTGCATCTGGAGATGTTTCATTAGTTGTTACGACATCTGGAACTGCAGTTGGTAATTTATTGCCTGCAGCCATTGAAGCAGATAAATCATGTAAATCAATTATATTTATAACAGCTGATAGACCTTCAAGGTTAAAAAATTGTGGTTCTAATCAAACAGTAAATCAAGAGGAATTTTTGAATTCAGTTTGTAGAACTAATTTGAGCACTAATTTAAATGGAATTCATGAAAATAATGATGATGAAATTTTGAAAATAGTAGAAACTATAAAAAAACAAATACTCCAATCGCCTGGACCTATTCATTTAAATATTCCATTTGAAAAACCTTTAGATATATCTTTGAATAATAAAAAAAAGAATTTCGAGGTTTTTGAAAGATTTTATTTAAATAAAACCTATCAATTCTTAAAAAATGATAATCAGAACAAAAATATTCAATTTTCTGAAAAATTTTTTAAAAGTATAAATTTGTCTAATCCTGGAATTATTATTGTTGGTCCATATCAGGGGTCTACTAAAGATTTGGATTCTTTTAATAGTGCTTTAAAAAAATTACAAGAAATTACCGGATGGCCTGTTCTTGTTGATCCTGTTTCAGGCGTTTCAGCTGAATTGAGAGGTTTAGTTGAAAATTGGGAATTAATTCTTAAAACAAATAAAAATATTATTCAATGTGATCAGATATTGAGGCTTGGTCCTCTTTCATCTTCTAATGATTTAGAGGATTTTTTATTAAATTTTGAAGGGTTACAAATTCTTGTAAAAGAAAATAATATAAGAAAACTAGATCCTTTAAAAAAATCTTTAGAATATGATTTTGGAATAAGAAATTTTGTTAACCAACTTTTAGGAGCATTTTTAAATGACAAAAACGAGAGTAAACCTTTAATCAATTTGGGAAAAATCTTAATCAAAGAAGGGGCAAAAATAAAGGAAATTTTAAAAGAACAACTATTTTCAAATACTGAAATAACAGAATATAAACTTGCAAATTTTGTACCAAAAATTTGGCCAGAAGATTATCCTATTATGCTCTCAGCTAGCAGTCCTATAAGAGATTGGCTCACATTCTCTGAAAATGCGACTTTAACAAGAGAATGTTTTAGCTTCAGAGGGGCTTCAGGTATAGATGGAACTTTATCACTTGCTTTAGGTATTGCAAGAATAACTAAACCTGTACTTCTGGTAACAGGAGATTTAGCATTAATTCATGATATCAATGGGTTTCTCATTGAGAATGCAATTGAATTAAATTTAACTATCTTATTAATCAACAATAATGGTGGAAATATATTTAATAATTTATATAAAAATAATTTAGAAGAAGAGGAATTAAAGAAACTTTTCATAATGCCTAAATCTATAAATTGGGAAAACCTAGCAAAAGGTTATCAAGTACCAATTAAAAATGTTTCAGATTTGAATAAATTAAGAGAAGCTTTTGAATGGAGCCTTTCTATGCAAAAATCAGTAATAATTAAAGTCGATATTAATGTTGAAAACGAAATGAAAGGAAGAAACGTAATCTTAAAAAAAATTCTCACAAATTAATGAATTTACTTTTTCAAACTATTTAAATCTATGAATATTTTACCTGGAGAAACTAACTCAAATTGGACAGAATGGAAATCTTATGAAGATATCTTGTTTCATAATAGTGGAGATGGGATAGCAAGAATCGCAATTAATCGACCTGAGAAAAGAAACGCATTTCGTCCAAAAACGGTTTGTGAGATGTTAGATGCTTTCAATCTTGTTAGAAACGATGAGAAGATCGGAGTTGTACTTCTAACAGGTGCAGGTCCAGATAAAAAAGGGGTGTTTTCGTTTTGTTCAGGAGGGGATCAAAGTATTAGAGGTCAAAATGGATACGAAGATGATGAGGGTAATCAAAGACTAAATGTATTGGAATTGCAAAGGGTAATAAGAACTTTACCTAAAGTGGTTATTGCTTTAGTCCCCGGTTTCGCAATAGGGGGAGGGCAAGTTTTACAGCTTGTTTGTGATCTAAGTATTGCGTCTGAAAATGCAATATTTGGACAATCAGGTCCTAGAGTTGGGAGCTTTGATGCAGGATTTGGATCAAGTTATTTAGCAAGATTAGTGGGACAAAGAAAGGCAAGAGAAATTTGGTTTTTGTGTAGAAAATATAATTCTAAAGAAGCCTTAGAAATGGGTTTGGTAAATGCAATTACAAAGATTGAAGAATTAGAAGCTGAGGGTGTAATCTGGGCAAGAGAGATTCTACGAAATAGTCCAACTGCTATTCGAATACTTAAGGCGTCATTTAATGCTGAGTGTGATGGAATAGCAGGTATTCAAGAATTATCTGGGTACACAACTCAGCTATTTTATTCGACGGATGAAGCAAAAGAGGGCAGAGATGCTTTCCTTGAGAAACGGCCACCTGATTTTTCTGATTACGGATGGACTCCTTAATAGCTTCTTACTCTTTAAAAAGCACTTTTTATAATAAATAATCTAATGAGAATTC
The DNA here is from genome assembly GCA_003211315.1 of Prochlorococcus sp. AG-670-O17. Lineage (GTDB taxonomy): Bacteria > Cyanobacteriota > Cyanobacteriia > PCC-6307 > Cyanobiaceae > Prochlorococcus_A. Next base: position 4,847 of record QCTC01000054.1, read on the forward strand.
TTCTTGCTGCTGCTGAATGCGCTCCAATGATCAAAGTTGGAGGCATGGGAGATGTAGTCGGTTCATTACCACCCTCATTGATAAAACTTGGTCACGATGTAAGAGTTATAATTCCTGGCTATGGCAAATTATGGAATCTACTAGAAGTATCAAGCGAACCAGTATTTAGAGCAAATACTATGGGAAATGATTTCTCTGTGTATGAAGCAAAACATCCAATACATAATTACGTAATCTACCTAGTTGGACATCCAACTTTTGATTCGGGCCAAATATATGGAGGAGAAGATGAAGACTGGCGATTTACATTTTTTGCTAGTGCAACTGCTGAATTTTCCTGGAATTGTTGGAAGCCCCAAGTTCTACATTGCCATGATTGGCACACGGGTATGATTCCAGTATGGATGCATCAAGATCCAGAAGTAAGTACTGTTTTTACGATACATAATTTAAAATATCAAGGGCCATGGAGATGGAAGCTTGAAAAAATGACCTGGTGTCCATGGTATATGCATGGAGACCATACAATGGCTGCTGCAATGTTGTATGCAGATAGA
>QCTC01000055.1 GCA_003211315.1 Prochlorococcus sp. AG-670-O17
AAGAATTCTATTGATGAATTCTTAGAAGGATTGCTACCAGTTACTCGATTGTTAATAGAACCTAAGATAGATGGCATTGCTATTGCGTTGCAATAAAGAGATGGCACTTTAGAAAAGTCCATTTCTAGAAAAGGTAAAGATTTCACAAACAAAATTAATGAAATTCAAGAGATACCCCTCAAACTTCCTGTTTCAGGCATTATGCAAATTATAGACGAACTTTTCACTCCAAATAGATCTCCCAACTTTTCTCAAAGAATTGCACTGCAATAGGGTCTTCAGAAGATATCAGCTTTTGCGGTTTCCAAATTATTAATGGAAAGCTTAATCAATATGAAATCATTCAATATCTTAAAAAACTTGGCTCAAATTGAACAGAAGATCTTAATCAACCAATTATGATTAAGCACGGATTGATAAACAATTTAAGTTTGTATCCAAATAGGTAAAAAATAAGTTCTATTTTTTACTGACTCGTTATAAAGAAAAAAGAACATATAGCTTCGAGTGACCACTACACAAAAGGTGAAAAATGATAGAGCTACACAAATAGGGCAATGTGGGAATCCCATTATGATTACGACCTAAAGTTTATTTTTCATTCTATCTATGATATTAATCATTTCATCTAGCCATTCTGAATTTCTTTTTGACTGTCTCTTATCATTTTGACTTCTTTGAATACTCATAAAATAAACCTTTTATAAATTGCGTTCATATTATTAGAAGAATTTACTGGGATCAATAAGTAAAAATACTAGATCGATTGATATGACTAAGTTCTATTAATAAATATATACAATTAACAAAAAAGGAAAATAGGGAGGCAGTCGATATTTATCTTCATGAAGGAACTAAAGAATAGGTTCTTGTTTTTTTCAATGAAGAAGATATTGTAATTCTTATTATAAAAAAATGAATCAGCCAAAATTAACATTTTGTTGAAATATCCCAAATAAATTATTACCAACTATGGCAGCAATAATTAGAACAAAGGCTACTATCGCAAAAAGAGCACTTACATCTTTAATATCATAAGGAGTTTTAAATAGAGGTTTTTCGTCTGTCATGATTTTCCTCTTAAGGTTTAATATTTAATCATCTTATATCATTGTTTGAAAGTACAATTGAGTATTTCTTCGCTTGACTTCATATGTGGACTCGTTTTATAGAGTAACTAGTTACAAAGGAAGGTTATGAAACTTACAACACCTTTTACCATCCTCAATAATTCAATAAATGACATATGGAGGATGCACGATTTTAATTATCAATTACCAAAAGATACTTTTAATAAGTACTGGGATGAGGAATGTATTTTTCATCCTACAAATTCTCATTGTAAAATTTATGATGGTTAGTTATAAATTGAGCATCTGATATTTTGAACCATAAAAAAAGGCCACGTTACGTGGCTTTTTTATTTTTGTATAGTAATTAACTTGTGTAAGCTTTGCCTCTATAAGTTAATTCTGTATGCTGTTTTTTTGCAGCTACTTTGTTTTGGACGTATTTTTGTCCTCTGTAGATAAGTGTCATCTATTTTCTCCGGTTTCGCTCAAGTCCCCGTTCCATGGCTTGAGTCGATTTGCGGCTTGCATTATTACAAGTTGAACGTTTTGGTAGCGGTTGCTACAAATTAATACTAACACATAGATAATTTTTTGTGAAGGCTTTAAATGACATTTATCCTGCTAAATCGAAGAAAATTTATCTATTAAGTGGGATGAAATCTTTTTTTAGAATAATTTAATGATTTAAGCAGGTTACATTTTGTTCAATTAATCTATTTATTTTTAATAACTTTACTTTTTAAATGTAAAATTCAGAGGATTATAACGATGTTTATGTTCTCAAGAAACAAAAAATCTCCTAGTAAAAAAGCCCCAGTAGTTGAAGACAAACCCTTGTATGCGCAGTTACTTCCATTCGCGAATGTCATGACTGAGAAGGTTCAAGTGGTTAATGCTTTGGCTTTTACTTTAATAATGGGTGTTTCAATTTTTGGGATAGCACTTTGGAGGCTTTCTGCTCTAACTTAATTATCTAATTTTTCAGAGAATTAATTTTTGACTCTTTGTCGTTAATCATTGTAATTAGCCACTTAGAAGCTAAAGCTCGAGATATAGATCTATTTTTAAGAAATCTACATATATAAATATGTAGATTTTTTTCGTTTGATGAGTTAAATTTTTCTTCAAATTCTAATATTGATTCTTCTGTATTTCTTTTCCTAAGCTCGTCAACTAAAGCATGAGTAGATGAATCATTAAAAAAATTACCAATATTTAAGCTTAATGTCATAGTCAATTTACATACCTACTTAAGATGTAGCCATGTATTGAATTTTTAAAAACAAAATTTAATTAATTTACAAATAACTTAATATTTAATTTTCTGGTTTAGCTAACGGAAGCAAACACTTATCTGAATCACAACCAGCTGGTCCTGCTTCGGAGAGCTCTCCAATATCATATTTATTAAGTGCATCAAAGAAATCATTATTTACTTTCCTTTCAGTTACCTTTTCCTGCAAAGATAAATATTCCTCTTTGCTTATAGGTTCAAAAGGTAATCTTGGGAATGTAGCATTTGCACTGAATCGAGCTAATAATGCTGCAGAAATATAACCTTCGTTATTTTCTATTGCATTATGTATTGCTGTTGCTAAATCTTCAATTTCACTTTCTCTAAATTCAACAGTTGCAGAAGTATTATGTTCTGTATAAAACTTTTGAACTTGCATATAAAAATCGAATTGTGCAAGGGCAGAGAAGTTATTAATATCTATTTGATCTGCTCCTTCTATGTTTGCCCAACTTACTTCTGTTGGAATTTCAACGAGCCATTCAGTACATCTTGGGTCAAATGGATTATCAAGCAAGCATCCTTTTTCATCTTTATCGGATTGAGATGGAACAACAGAGTAACCATAATCCATACAAGCTAAAGCAATAGGATCATTCTTTCTGAAGGTTATTCTTCTTAAAAATCTTTGTGCTTTAGGTGGATGCCATCCAGGAGCAGCTCCTGTTAAAAGACTTTTGGTGCCAGCAGGTTGAACTGTTGTGCATCTATTAGGTCTTCTGAGATTATGTTTGTCGCAGTATTCCCAAACAGTTTCTTTTACAGTTTTTCTCCATGAATCTAAGAATTTAGCTTCTTGCTTTTTAAATTCTTTTCCTTCTTCGTTGTCAGGTCTCCCAGCTTCCCACCATTTTAACCAAGGGGTCCCAAACGCATGTACAAAGAAATCAAATAATCCTGTAAAACTAACTCCAACAATAGGATCATACTCCCTACTTTTTCTATATCTCTCAACTTCGAATTCATGATTTAGCAAACATGCCACTGAAAGAGCTGCAGCTTTAAAGGCCTTTTTTTGTTCTTCAATATTTTCCGGATCTATCTGATTTAGGTGAACTTCTGCCAAGTTACAATGAAAATCGTTGCCTAATATTTCTCCGCAAGGATTAAGTCCATATCTACTCATTCTATGATCTAGTTCTTCTTCAGAAAAAGGCCCGTAATTGAGATTAATCCAATTTCTAGCTTCCTCTTTACCTTGTTCTGAATATATTTCTATGAATTCATTTTTGAGATCTTCACCGTTCAAAATATCTGCATTTGATCTTGCTATTGCTTCTGGAGCAAATTGAATTGCTCCTTCACCTGAATGAAATTGCTTGGTTACAGCATCCAGAATTGTTTGATAAGAGGGCTTTGTATGATAAACCCTTGTATGATTTGCCATTCTAAGAGCGTCCTTTTCGGGATCAATTCTCCAATTACCGTCTTCGTCTTGACTCCATAGATTCTCTTTAGCTGAGGCTGCTTCTTTGTCATCAGATGCAAACTGCCTCATGCCAGCGCTTCTTCTTATATTACCTGCAACTATTGTTACAGCTGCTTCGTCAATAAGTAAGCAACACTCAACTGTATTTAGCTTTCTACCAATCGCTTTTCCTAATAGAGAAGCAACTCGAGAGTATAAATCCTTTAATTTAATAGGATTTGCCATACCTCCAAAACCTTTTAATGATTCTCCTGCTGGCCTAATATCTTCTAAGTTAATATGAACATTAACTTCTTTCTCAAGACTTTCATTACTTGATGCTTCAAGAAGATATTTATAACTATCTACCCAGCCTCTTCTGCTATCCCCAACTTTTATAAAAATATCGTTGCCTTTAATTTCTAAAGAAGATTTTTCCTGCCTTTGATCTTTAGGGGTTATTCCTACTTCGCTTACTGATTTGATAGTTATTTTATTTTTTACTATTGGAAGCTTATTTATAAAATGGGGCTCTATTATTGCTCCTGTGCCGCAACCCATCATTGCTAAATCCATCATTAAGGCAAAAGCTTCCCAATCAATTAAATTTGTCGAAGTACAATTATATGCTCCTGAAAAATTCTGGTTTTTATTAATCCATGGAGTCCCTCCGATCCATAACCATCGTCCAGATGGTTGTGCCTTTTGGTTGCTCTGCATTTCTCTCATTAACATCAATTCTTGATCAGAGAGTTTTCCTAATTCTTTTAATCCAGATAAATTTCTTTCTCCAACTTCACTCCAATTCTCTCTTTTTCCGGAAACTGTCTTTCTGCTATATGACCTGAAGAAGACAGGATAAGCAGCAGGAGCTGTTTTTGGGAAGTCATCTTTTCTAAGATTATTAGAATTGCTCTCAGAGGAAGCTTTATTTGGTGCAATTGTCACGATAAAAAAAGTATGTAAATTTACCCGTAAAGGAAGAATAACTCTACCTGTGGCGTCTGCAACT
>QCTC01000056.1 GCA_003211315.1 Prochlorococcus sp. AG-670-O17
CTTATTAAAATGCTTGAATCCATGGATAAATATCAAAAGAAATCCATATTCCTTTTTGCCAATAAATATCTTCCTCAATTAATTCTCTTAATTCATTCTCATCGTTAGCATTAAAAATTCCAAATAAATATTTTGTACATTTAGTAGGACCTAAAGTAACCAAAATATTTCTGTCTTTTAAAGTCCTAAGTCTATTAAGATGTTGATTACGAAATGGTTCCCTTTTATTAATTGCATCTTCACAGTAATTACCCATAACTATAAATTTTTCCATCATTTAAAGATAACTTAGTGAATAAATATATAATTAATAATTGCACAAATTACACACTAATTGCTATGTTAATTAAGAATAACTTTTTATTAATTTATTATGCTCACTGGTAGCGATCTTCTTGCTAAATTCAAAGAAGTTGAAAAGCTTAGCGAATCAGAGCAAGTTCGTGCTTGTGGATATGTTTCCACAAAACAAAATGGAGACCCCCGTTTAAACTATACTGCTTATTACAAGGCACTACTTGAAGCAAAAGGGATGAGAATGGGGGGAGCTAGTAGTGCTGCAGGTATTGGGAAAGGTGGCAGAAAATTAAGTTATGTAGCAACAGTTCAAGGGAACGGAAATCTTTTAATTGGTAAAGCATATACAGCACTTCTAGATTTAAAGCCAGGTGATAATTTTAAAATAGTATTAGGTAGAAAGCAGAAAGTAACATTATTACCTACTGACGAATCAGAATAAAAATTGTTTTTAAATATAAGAATTTTAAACCCCTTTTATCTAGGGGTTTTTTAATAAAATAAATTTGCAAATTCAGCTTATCAATTACATTTATTGATCAGCGGCTTTACGCATTTCTTCACAAAATTTACCAATTTGATTTACAACTTCTATTTCATTACTATTAGATATTCTTTTAACAAATGCACTGCCAATAATTACCCCTTCTGCCCCCCACTTGCGAACTTTATTAACATGTTCAGGGGATGATATTCCGAAACCAACTGCAACAGGATTGATGCTTATTTCTTTTAATTTAGTAATAAGATTCTCTACTCTATTTTCCATTTTGTTTCTCTCCCCTGTTACTCCTGTCACGCTCACTAAATAAGTAAACCCTTTTGTATTATTAGATATCATTTTCATTCTTTCAGAGGGAGTTGTAGGAGCAACTAATAATATCAAGTCTATAGAATAAGAACTAATTATTTCTGAAAATTTATAGGCTTCTTCTAAGGGAAGATCAGGAATTATTAATCCTGCAACTCCTACTTTAGATGCCAATTCACAAAAATTATCGAGTCCAAAATTTAATATAGGATTAAAATAAGTGAAAAGTATTATTGGAATATGCAACTTATCTTTGAGAGACTCTAATAATTGAACAACCTTTTTCAATGTGGTTCCTGACTTTAATGCTCTAGATGCTGATAATTGAATGATTGGCCCATCAGCAAGTGGGTCGCTATAAGGGATTCCCAATTCAACAAGATCAGCCCCCTTTTCTTGCAACTTTAATAAGATCTCAGATGTGGTTTCAATATTAGGATCACCTGCCATTATAAAAGGCATCAATGCTAATTTATTAATTTTCTTTAGTTCTAAAAACTTCTTATTTATTTTTGATAAAGTTTTATTTTTAGGAATTTGAGTTTTCTTGTTTTCTTTCATGAATTTTCGTAATTTTCATTTGATAAATTTTAAGGAGTTTATGGAGTTTATGGATTTTTTTCTAAATCTTCCATTAGTTTTTCCTGCTCTTCTTTTGATAATAAGTTAAATTTAGTTTCTAGTTTATCATTCACAATTTTTTCATACTCTTTTCTATAGCGCTTCCTTTGCTCCATAAAAGTCATTTTTCCGTTTAAAACTCTAAACACATAAGATGAAACCCAAGTTATAACAATCACAATCAAGATAATGCTTGAGACAGTGTTAGCTGTAAAGTTATCTATACCGAATTGTGGTGCTAATTTATAATTTAATACTCCTATTAATGAGATTAATAAACCTATTTGTAAAACCTTACCTTTAGTCAACAATTTAACCTTTGCTATCTCCTCTTAATCTGAGATTTAAAAATGGGGAAAATATAATCAAACCTGGAAAAAAAAGAAATACTAATCCATAAACTATTAATCTCTCAAATTTACCCATAACATTCCATCTATTATTCATCCAGTAAAAAAGCATTAACGGAATAACCAATAAATAAATAGAAATAATTCCAACGTAGGTAATTAAAGTCGCAAATGAATTATTAAAAATACTTTCCATTTAAATTTCTGTTTTATTTAGTTAAAACATAACAACTATTAAAAGTTATTGTAAGAACTAAAAATAAATAGTTTAAGAATGGGAGTGGGGGGACTTGAACCCCCACGAGCTAAAGCGCTCGACGGATTTTAAGTCCGGCGCGTCTACCAATTCCGCCACACTCCCAAAAGGAATTTGCGCTTTTCAATCGTAGCCGAAAGTATCTCAATTAAACAAGAAAAATGCGAATATTTACACTTTTAAGGAAGCAATAGACGCTCTGGATATTTTTAGAATTAGGTTATTTAGAATTATGCAAATATTTACTAGTAAAAAATAAGATCGCTGATAAATTATTAATAATTACTTTTAATTGAAAAAATAAATGTCGAGCATTATCAGAGCAAAAAAAGGTTCCTGGTTTTTAGGCGTTTGCAAAGGTCTTGAAAAATCTAACAGAGGAAATGTTTTTTTCTGGCGATTAGTTTTTTTCATCTTTGCATGTTTCACCTTTGGCATTCCAATTTTGATATATCTTGGATTGGCTGTTATTTTTCCTATTGAAAAATCAGAATAAATATTTCAGCTGGTAGTCTAAGGTTTAAAATCTCAAAATTAATGAAGTTCTTTTAAAAATACGGGGAAATTTAATGGTTTATAATTCGCTAGATTATGTCTTGGATATTTGTCCCAATTTGGATAGGTTATAAATTAAGAAAGGGACTGAGTTTTGCTCCAATCCCTATTTGACCTGTTCGCTAGTGTATTAGATTATCAATTTCATTTGAAGTCTGGCGCGTCTACCAATTCCGCCAAACTTCAAAGTGCTATGCGCTAATTCATTGTATTAACGTCAGCTTTCTTTATGAAAAACTTTAATAAAAATGCGAATATTTACATTTTCTCTGAATCTTGAGATGAGACTATATCCTTCAATAATAGAATTAATCATTTATGAGAAGAAATAATACTCATATTTTTCTGTAATTAATAAAATTACTTTATTTTTTTTATTTAAATACTCCCTCTACTCGCCAATTTAAAGTTTCACCTCCATGAAATGGTTTTAGTTTTCCAACAACCTTATTTTTCTCAATTACTTCTATATATTCAGGGACTTCATTTGACCTAGATACCAATCTTATCTTTTCCTTATTAATTGGTAAATTGTAAAAATTAGGCCCATTCAAGCTGGCAAACTTTTCGAATTGATTTAGTGCATTTTCATCCTCAAAAACTTTTAAATAACTTTCTATTGCTACGGGAGAATTAAAAATCCCTGCACAACCACAAAAAGCTTTCCACTGTCTTAGATGAGGAGCAGAATCTGTGCCTAAGAAAAAACACTCTTTTCCACTAGTAGCAGCTTTCCTTAAAGCGATTCTATTATTTTCTCTCTTAGCGACTGGTAAGCAGTAAAAGTCACTATTTAAACCTCCAAAGAACATTGCATTCCTATTTATGTGTAAATGATGAGGTGTAATGGTAGCTCCTAAATTATTACTCTGAACAAAATCAACGGCATGAGAGGTAGTTATATGCTCTAAAACAATCTTTAATTTTGGAAATTTTTGTATTAAAGGTGAAAGTTCTTTATCTATAAAAACTTCTTCCCTATCAAAAATATCTACTTCAGGATCAGTTACTTCACCATGAATTAAAAGTGGCATTCCAAGTTCTTGCATAACTTCAAATATTTCATAAAGATTTTCTATTTTTTTAACTCCATGCCTCGAGTTTGTTGTTGCATTAGCAGGATACAATTTGGCAGCAAAGAAAACTTTATTGTTAAACCCTTCTATTAATTCATGTTTTATTATCTCGTCCGTTAGATATAATGTCATTAATGGCTCAAACGTAGCATTCCCAGATAATGCTTCAGATATAGATTTCTTATAAGAAATACATTTTTCTATAGATGTTATTGGTATTTTGGTGTTTGGCATCACAATAGCCCTACCAAAAAATTCAGATGTAAATCTAATAATATTTTTTAAAACAATTCCTTCCCTTAAATGTAAATGCCAATCATCTGGTTTTGATATAATGAATTCTTTCAAAATTTTAATTATTTAATTAATCTTAACAGCAAATAAAAATTGACAATAGTTTTAAGATAATTATTGAATGAATTAAAGATATAATCATTTAAATGAGTTTTTTAAAATATGAGTGAATTTATATTGCCGATAATAGAGATCATAATTGGAATAATATTACTTTTTGCAGGTGGAGAATTATTCATTCAAGGGGCAATTTCATTATCGTTAATTTTAGGTATACCTCAAATAGTAATAGGTTTAACTGTTGTTTCCTTAGGTACAAGTTCTCCTGAATTATTAGTAAGTTTAAATTCAATCTTTAAGGGTAGTGACTCGCTTGCAGCAAGCAATGT
>QCTC01000057.1 GCA_003211315.1 Prochlorococcus sp. AG-670-O17
TCTGTTAGTGGGTCAATAATAGCTCCAAACTTTGTTTTAAGATTTAATTTCCTTGCAAAATACCCATCAAAATAATCAGTTATTCCTCCGAGAATAATTAAAGCGAAAACAAATTTGGTTTTGTTTATTTCTAAAAATATTATTAGTGGAAATGTTAGAAATAATCGAGATATTGTTAATATATTTGGAATATTTGCTATTGAATTTTTAACGCTTTTATTTTTGTTTAACAAAATATTTTTATAAATAAATTATATTTTACACTTTTATAATGTTTTAGGTTTTAACAAAATTCTAAAGATTTTAAACACTTCTTCAAAATAAGAATAAACATATTTTATATTGTTAAAATAAACAAAATATCGAAATGCAGCCTCATAGCTTGAAGCTATCTCCAAATTCTGATTTGATTATTTGTATTAAAGAATTTTCTTTATCAAATAATTTATTTGGTTATGTTTCAGGTGTAGTGGGTAATCTTAGTAAAGCTTGTATTCAGTGCCCTAGTAACCAAAAAATTAGTCAATTTGAAGGCAACTTAGAAATAGTATCCCTCAATGGAAATTTTAATAATGGTGATGTGCATCTTCATTTAAGTTTCGCGGATGAGGGATGTAATGTTTTTGGAGGCCATTTAGAAGAAGGTTCTATTGTTAAGAAAGGAACTGATATCCTATTAGTTTCTTTTGAAAATAAAACTATTGATATCTCAAACAAATATTTAAATAATAATCAAACAAGAGTTAAAGCATATATACTTAAAACTTGTCCTTGGTCAAAGAGAAGCATTAGGTTGCTTGAATCGTTATCTATTCCGTATGATGCGATTTTAATCGAGAATGACAAAGAATTTCAAAAAGTAAATTCCTTAAGTAACCACAACACTTTCCCTCAAATATTTTTAGACGATGTATTTTTTGGAGGTTATGATGAACTCTCAAAGCAAGCTAAATATGATTATTTAAATTCTTTTAAATAATTACATTTAGCTTAATGGTCTCTATTTATAATTTTTTCAGTATTTAATTCATTCTCTAACTGCTTTATTAATCTTGAAACAAGACTTTGAAATTCAGGCTGACATCCTTTAAATGCTGCTTTATGCCTAATAGGTTCATTTCTTGTTCTTAAATCAGTAAGCATTAATTGTAATGCATCAATCTTTGGGTTTATTTTCATAGTTTTTTACTTATTTTTGCATCTTTTAAATAGTTTGCATAGCCTTTTTAAAAGATACTTTTTTATTCTCACTGGAACTTGTTACTTCTATTGTTTTATTAATAGATTGTTTGTTACTTAAAGAATCTATACAACATTTTGCTACCATTCTTCTTGGTATAGAGCCCTTAAATTGTGAATCTTCTTTGGTATATTCTATGTTTTCTGTTTCTATTTTTTCAATTTCTTTTAATCCTCCCGGCCTTATTATTGTCCAGTCGAAACTTTGATTTTTTAGGAAATTTTCACCTATTTTTTTCCAGATAAGAATTAAACCAAATAAATTTAATGGGTGAAAGAATTTACCTGTACACAAAGAGCTTACTAAAATAACTCTCTTTATTCCAACTCTTTTACAGCTCTGTAATTGCCTATATACTCCAAGTGCGTCTACCTTTGCAGGTCCAGTTAAATCTAAAGAAGCTCTTGCTCCAGTTGCAATTATTAATGCATCTACATTTTCTAAAGCTTTATCTAATTCATATTTATTATCTAATGAAATTCTAAAGGTCTCGGTATTTTTAATATTCTCTGTAATCTTTGAATTTTTCCTAACGATTTGTTTTACTTTTATTCCTTTCTTTACTGCTTCTTCGGTTATTCTATATCCTGTTTTACCTGAAGCTCCTGTAATAGCAATTTTCATGATATTGTATTTTGTTTTACTTTTTATTATATGAATTTTTTAAGGCTTTTTACATATAAACTTCTTTTTTCTATTGGGATATAGAGTTCTACACATTAAGCATTTTGTACCATCACAGCCTCTTGCCGTACAAAATTCTCTTCCATAGAAAATTATTTGCAAATGTAAGGTGTTCCACTCTGAGATTGGAAAAATATTTTTAAGATCTTTTTCTGTCTGTACTACATTAGCACCGTTTGTAAGCCCCCATCTTTGTGATAAACGATGTATGTGTGTATCAACAGGAAAAGAGGGAATATTAAATACTTGTGACATTACAACTGAAGCAGTTTTATGACCTACTCCAGGTAGTGATTCAAGTTCTTCGAATGAATTGGGGACTTGACTATGAAATTTATCGATTATTCTTTTTGATAAGAGGTAAATATTTTTTGATTTTTGATTAGATAGACCTAATTGTTTTATGTATTCATAAATTCTGGAAACCCCAAGTTCTTGCATTTTTTCTGGAGTGTCAGCGACTTTGAATAATTCCTTAGTTAGTTCGTTAACTTTCTTATCTGTAGACTGCGCGCTTAATACAACTGCAACAAGCAGTGTAAAAGCATTTGTGTGATCAAGGGGGATAGGCGGAGATGGATATAATTTTTTAAGTTTACTTAGTATTATTTCGGCTCTTTCAGTCTTTTTCATTTATTCGATTTTTTCATGGGATGTATAAATTTATACATATGTTTTTTAGGATGAGAGTTTTCTGCTAGTTTAAATAATCTTTAGACTTTTATGTTTTAGTGTATAAAGAAGCGTTAATAATTGATGATTTACATCATAAATATGATAATCAAAAAAATTCAACTTGGATATTAAATGCAATTAACTTAAAAATTGGAAATGGAGAATTATTAGGTCTTCTCGGCCCTTCTGGTTGTGGTAAAAGTACTCTTTTAAGATTGATAGCGGGATTTGAATATCCTTTTAAAGGAAGAATTATTTTATATAAAAGGGAAATTTCAAATAAGCATAGAATACTTACTCCAGAAAAAAGAAAAATAGGAATGGTTTTCCAGGATTATGCTCTTTTCCCACATCTAACTGTTTTAGAAAATGCAATGTTTGGTCTAAAAGATAAAAAGAAAAAATCTAGAGTTGATTTCCTAATAAATATTGTTGGTCTCGATAAATTTATTAATAAGTATCCACATGAATTATCAGGTGGACAAAAACAGAGACTCGCTATAGCTAGGGCTTTAGCTCCTGGAACAAATTTTATATTATTAGATGAACCATTCTGTAGCTTGGATATGCGCGTAAAATTAAAATTGAGAAGTGAACTTCCAAATATTCTTAGAAGTTGTAATGCTAGTGGATTAATGGTTACACATGATCCTGAAGAAGCAATGTCTATTTGCGATAAGGTTGCCGTAATGAATGAAGGGCAGATACATCAAATTGATTCACCCATTAAACTTTTAGAAAACCCTAAAACAATATTTGTAAGTAGTTTTATTCTTGGCAACAATATTCTTAACCTCGAAAAAGAGGATAACTCTTACAAATGTTGTTTAGGTGAAATAAATACTTCTTCTTTAGAGGTTAAAAATAATATTAAATTTATATCTATTTCTCCTAAATTTATTTCTATTGAAAGATCTAACGATGGATTAGCATTAATAATTTCAAAAGAATTCCTAGGTGAATATTTTATTTATAAAATATCTATTAAAGGAGAAACATTAAGGGTCAGAACTACAATTAATAAGAATTTTAATATAGGTGATAAATGTTTCTTAAGTATTGCTAAAGATAGTTTCTTTTTTCTATATCCTGGAGCAAAGAAAATTTTTATTCAATAATATTTTATAAGCAATTACATTTGCCTCCTTTCCAGTTTGAGCATTTTTTCTTTTTACATTTCTTCTTTTTATTTACATATAGTTTGTTATTTAATAGCGACTCAGCATAATAATATTCAAGCTCCATTTAATTGATATTGCTATTGATATTCATTATCATATTCACTAATAAATATTAATTCTTTTTAAAATTACTTATTTATACAAAATGTTGTATTATTTAAACATATAATTTATTTGTCAATGACTAAGAATAATTTGCAAACAAAAAAGCTAGTTAATTTGGGTCCTTCTGGTAGAGCTGTTGCTCAGCCAATGGAAGCCGGCTTATTGGATAACTTTTATGAGCATCTAACAATGGAAAGATATGCAAATGTTCAATATTTTTCTATTTATTTATGGTTCCAAGAAAGAGATTTAGATGGCTTTGCTTCCTATTTTCTAAGTGAATCTCAAGGAGAAATGGAACATGCTTATAAATTCGCTAATTATTTTATTGCTCGTGGACAAACTGTAAAATTGAAGGAATTACCAGCTCCAATTCAGGAATGGGATTCTATTGAGGAAATAATATCTTATTCATTCAATATGGAAGCTGATTTAACTTCTTCATTACAGCAGCTATATTCAATTTCAGAGAGAATTTCTGATACAAGAACTAGTGTTTTCTTAGATCCAATTGTGGATGCTCAAACAAAATCTGAGGATGAATTTGCTCATATACTAGGAAAAGTTAAATTTGCAGCAAATCAGCCTTCTGCAATACTTTTAATTGATAGCGATTTAAAGAAAAAATAGATTCTTTTTTATTCTTTTTTTAAGAGTTCTTTCACATTTCTCTACTAATAAACTAGAAAAACTAATTTTTTCTATATTTCTATTTTTTAAATA
>QCTC01000058.1 GCA_003211315.1 Prochlorococcus sp. AG-670-O17
AAGAGAAGAGAAATCCAATATTAATGTTGCAAGTCAAATTAATGGATGATCCAAATAAAGGAGGTTTTAATCCTAAAGTATTGTTAGAAAAATGGGACCAGATTAAGGAATTTAAAAGTATCAAAATTAAAGGCCTAATGACTATCAACCCAAAAGGTTTAAGTTCGATAGAGAATATTAAACTATTTAAAAAATGCCGATATCTCGCAGATTCACTGAAGCTTCAAGATTGTTCAATGGGAATGTCAGGAGACTGGGAGGAGGCTGTTGAAGCAGGCTCTACTTGGCTAAGGTTAGGATCAACAATATTTGGTAACAGAACATATTAGTCAGTAATTAATTATATTTTATAAAAATCTTGTTTTTAAACTTGCAGTAAACTATAAGTAACGTTATTTAAGTATAGGTAGTTTATTCATTAATAAAAGATGGATATATTACTAAAGGTTCTTTGGCCTTAGTTATTAATTTCAAGAGGATTTAAAAGGTGTCACTTATTTCTCGATTAAAGGCAGTTGTTGCAGGGGATGATTATCTGGATGATGATTTCGATGAGTTAGATTATGCATCAGAAGATGAATTTAATGGTGTTAATGATTTTAAACAAAATCAAAAAAACTCCAATGCTCTTTCAAACTCAAATCCATTTGAATTTATGAATAATAGGTCATCAAATGTTGTCGGAATGCCTGGCATTGCTAATTCATCTTCTGAGGTAAGCTTGATGGAGCCTAGAAGTTTTGATGAAATGCCTCAAGCAATACAGGCATTAAGAGAGAGGAAGACTGTAATTCTAAATTTGACTATGATGGATCCTGATCAAGCACAAAGAGCTGTTGATTTTGTTGCAGGAGGTACATATGCAATAGACGGTCATCAAGAAAGAGTTGGTGAAAGTATTTTTCTTTTTGCTCCTAGTTGTGTCAACGTAACGAGTTCTTTTCCAGAGGAAGCTTCTCCCTCTAATGTTTCAAGCCAAAAGACATCTCAATATAATTTTGAAACTAATACAACTCCAAAACCAGCTTGGGGAGAATCTAAAATATCTGCTTACTCTTAATTAATTTGTGACTAGTAAAATTGCAGTCATTGGGTTTGGAAATATTGCAAAAGCCATAATAACTCCACTATTTGATAGAAAGTTACTAAATCCAAAGGATATTTATTGTTTAGTAAATACAAAAAAAAGTTTAGAAAATATTAGAAAAAATTATAAGTATGATATTAATATTTTTCAGGCAAACTCAAAAGGTTCGGAAATTATTTGGGATTGCAAAGTTAAACTTCTCTCTGTAAAGCCTCAGCAACTTAACAATATAATTGAATTAGAAAAAAATAAAAATAATAATAATTTATTGGTTTCTATTTTAGCTGGGGTTTCTTTAGAAAAGCTTATCAAAAGATTCCCGAATCATAAATGCGTTAGGGTCGTGACTAATATTCCTATTTTAATTGGTAAAGGTTCAACTGGAATTTCGTGGGGAGATGAAATAACAGAAGATCAGAAGCAATTTATAAGAAGATTATTTGAAAGTTCTAGTAAAATTTATGAATTTCCTGAAGATTTACTCGATATTTTTTTGTCAGTAACATCTTCGGGCCCAGCTATAGTTGCCTTAATTATTGAAGCTTTAAGTGACGGAGGTTTAAGCGGCGGATTGCAAAAAAGACTTTCTGAAGAACTTGTTATGGAGATGATTTTAGGGACTGTTAGTTTAATAAGAGAAACTAATTTAACAACTGCTGAGCTTAAGAATATGGTAACTTCACCTGGGGGGACAACAATATCGGCACTAAGGGTTTTAGAGAACAGGAGTTTAAGGTCTGCTTTAATTGAGGCAGTAGTTTCTGCAAGTAATCGCAGTAAGGAATTTGGTTAAGGGTTAGATATATTTATAGTATCTGAGTAAAGTTTTTCCATAGCTTCAATATTTTTTTTTATTGTATATCTTTCAATTACTCTTTCACGTCCTTTTTCTCCCAGAGCCTTTGTGAATGAGGGATGATCTATCAAAATTGGAATTATAGTTTTTAATTGAGTGACAACATTATCGGTAGAGATCACAATACCTGCTCCATTATCTAAAACTTCACCATCAGCGCCAGCATCAGTTGCAACACATGCTGTACCAGTGGACATTGCCTCTAAAAGTGATAAAGATAGTCCCTCTATTAAACTTGGTAAAAAAAACACCTCTGCGATTTGCATAATTGCTACTCTGGTTTCTAAATCAATTTCTGCTCCCCACCAAATTAATTTATCTTTTCCTAGGTTAGAAAAACTATTTTCTAATGTCGGCTTCATTGGGCCGTCTCCAACAATTACAAGTTTGCAATTATTAGTTTTTGTTTGACGCCAGGATTTTAAAAGAGCTTCAATATTTTTTTCGTTAGCAATCCTTCCCATATATATAAAGATTCTTCCTTCTCCTAGTTTACTTTTAACTAAATTATATTTTTTACTTTTTACTGTCATAGGTTGCCAAATATTTTCATCAACTCCATTTGGAATAATTATTTGCTTATCTTTACTAACGCCTAGGTTTTCTAAAAGTGTTTTTTGAGATTCTGAAAAAATAATTATTTTATGAAATTTAGCGAGAGAGGGTGCATAAAGTTGATAAGTTAGTTGTTGAGTACTTGCAGTTAAGTTTCTATTATTTTTATCAAATGCAGGATGAAATGTTCCTACCAAGGGGAGATTTATTTGTTTGCAAAGTTCAGGTAATCTAAAGTCTAAAGGAGATAAAGTAAGACTTGCATGAACAATATCGGGCTTTAATCTCTTTAATGAATGTCTTAATTCTTTTTCTGCTCTTGGAGAAGGGATTGTGTAAACTTGTGATTTGATTAAGTAAGGAAGACTTACTTCAGGATCGTTTGCTAAAAATAAGGGTTTAGATTCGTTTGAAATAGAGGGATTATCAAAATGTATAAAACTTACTTTATGGCCTCTAACTTTTAATTGTTCAGTAGTTAAATTTCCATAACTTACATTTCCACAAAAGGGAGATTTTTTACCTAACCATGCAACATGGACCACATTCAATTAATTAACTATCTATAAAGTTAACAGTCAAAGTTATAATCATCTAGATCTTTTAAAAATTTAACAATCTTAGCCATAATTATCTGTAAAATTCTCTTAACATTTTGAGTGATGATAATTCTTTTTCTAATTGAGTAGAGATCCAACTTTCAACAATTGATAATATTTTAAGCCAAACGTTTTTAGGTCCTAATAATTCTCCATTCGATTTAATTGGTAATTCTGCGAAAAGAAGTCTTTGTAAAAGAGCAATTTCAGAAGCATTCACTTTTAAAATACTCCCTGCATCCTCTACCGTAGAAAATCCCTCATTCGGTAAAAAGGAACATTGCCAATCCCAGTTACCTAAGGGTGGGATAATAGGCTCGCCCGTTTTGCAGCAAAAATTTACAGGAATATTTATCCCTCCAATTGCTAATAAATGAATTAAAGATTGAATACTCATTGAAAGCATTTTGAAGTCCTCTTCACTTTCAAGGTTATATTCATAAATTCGATCTAAATGAATAAGTACGCTAGATAAGTAATCTTTTTGCTTGTCGTTGTTTCCAACTAATAAAAAGGTTAATTCAGTTATTGCTTGGGCTGCAGCAAGACATTCAATATTTTTCCCCAAACCGTTATAGCTTTTGAGTATTTTAATCTGACGAACAGACTTAAGACCTCTTTTTCCAAAGATCTGAAAACTTAAATATGTTAAAGGACTAGCTGCAGCAAGACTACTTTTTGGACGTCTCGCGCCGGGAGCTGCAAGCCTAATAATACCTTGTTCATCTGTTAAAACAGTTATTAATCTTCCACTCTCGCCCAGAGGACTGGCTTTAATACAGAGGCCTTTTATTCTACTTTCGCCTGACATTTAAATAAGTTTAATTTCTTTAAAAATCTCATTAAAATTTGAAGTTCCAATACAATCTATACCTGAATCAAATAAATCAACAACTTGTGATAGTGTTTTTATGCTTCCTACCACTTTTATAGAATTCTGATTGCCAATAAATTTTAATATTTCAACTATATCAACTTTAGAAATAGCAGGTCCAAAACCATCTCCAAATTGAAAATTTGTTATTCCTAATTCAAGAGAAATTTCTATGGCTTTTTCAAAAAGTTCTTTATCTAATTTTGTTTTATTTATAATAATAGTAACTGGTAATTCTGAAGCATTAATACTCTCAATTTCACTGGCAAAACTATTTAAATTATTTTTAGATAGTTTTAGAAAATTAGGTGTGAACTCTATTCCGCTTGCACCATTATCTTTTGCATAGCAAACAAACTCATCAATAAAATCAACTGGTAAATCAGCAAATGGATAAGAAATCAGAGTATTTATATTTACTTTTTGATTATTTAATACATCTTTTATATGACTTAAAAAGTTAAGAGATGTAGAAACATTTCTAATATTATATTTTTGAATTAAATCGCAGTTCGCATTTAATTCTTCCAAAGATAAATAAGGATTAATTATTATTGCATGTATCTTTTCATTTAATTCGTAATCT
>QCTC01000059.1 GCA_003211315.1 Prochlorococcus sp. AG-670-O17
TTTTATTTTTGATAGCGAAAATAATGCAATACCTGAAGATTCAATCTTTGAGGGAGTAACTCATATTCTCAGTTGTATACCCCCAGATAAAAATGGTAACGACCCAGTATTAAAAAGACTTAAAAATAAAATTAAAAATATATCTCCTAGATGGGTTGGATATCTCTCTACTACTGGTGTTTATGGTAATACTTATGGGGATTGGGTTTGTGAAAAAGATGAACCAAACCCTTTTCAAGAAAGAAGTCAAAGGAGATTAAATTGTGAGAAAGAATGGATTAATTCAGATTTGCCGATACAAATTTTCAGATTACCGGGTATTTATGGTCCAGGGAGGTCAACTTTAGAAGCTATTAATACAAAAAGAATAAAAGTGATCGATAAAGAAAATCAAGTTTTCTCAAGAATACATGTTGCTGATATTGCAAATGCGATTATTTATTTAATACAAAATAAAAATAATTTGGAATTTCATCCAATAATTAACATCGCAGATGACGAGCCTTGCTCACAAATTGAAGTTATAAAATATGGCTGCCAGTTACTTGGATTAGAAATGCCAAAAAAAATATTATTTGAAGAGGCTAAAAAAGATTTATCACCAATAGCCCAATCATTTTGGATAGAAAATAGAAGAGTTTCAAATAAATTATTATGTGAAATATTAGGTTATAAACTTATTTATAAAAACTACAAATCAGGCTTAAATAATTGCCTTATTAGGTTTAAATCATGAAGACAAAATAATTTTTTACTATATCTTTAATGGATTTAACTTAAAGCCTTTTTTAAAAGCAAATCAAAACTTCAACTTCCAACATTTAAATTTTTATTATGAATAATCAAAGCGATATTATTGCAGATGGATTTAAAATTATCATAAGCGTTGGGGACGAATCAGGTATCGGGCCTGAAATTATTTTGAAAGCTCTTTTTTCAAAAGAAATTCCACATAATATTGATTTTATAATTGTTGGATCAAAAAATAACCTAGAAAAAACTTATAAAAATCTTAAATCATTAGGAATCAATAATATTGTAGATCCTAATAATTACCAAATATATGATATTAAAATTCCATGTGACATAAATAATCAAAAAAAAGGTAATGGAAATGCAAGTTTTCTTTACTTAAAAAAGGCTATTGAGATTGTTCAAAAGTATACAAATGCAGCATTAGTTACTGGACCTATTTGTAAAAAGTCATGGGCTTTAGCAGGCCATAATTATTCTGGTCAAACAGAATTATTAGCAGAATCTTGTCAAGTTAATGATGTCGGCATGTTATTTACAGCTAAATCTCCAATAACCGGTTGGAGATTTAACACCTTATTAGCTACAACTCACATACCTCTATGCGAAGTACCAAAACAATTATCTACAAACCTAATTCATAAAAAATTAGATTTGTTTTCGAATTTTTGCAAAACCTATGTGAAAAAACCCCTTCTAAAAGTTGCTGGTTTAAACCCTCATGCTGGTGAAGAAGGTATTTTAGGAAGTGAAGAAAAAGATTGGATCAATAACGCAGTTCTTAACTGGAGTAAACAAAATAAAGAAGTTCAATTATCGGGTCCTATTTCTCCAGATACTTGCTGGAATTCATCTGCAAAAGCTTGGAGAGATAAAACAGCTCCAAAACATGATGGGATTCTTGCTATGTATCATGATCAGGGATTAATTCCTATAAAAGTTATAGCTCTTAATTACTCAGTTAATACAACTATTGGTTTACCCTTTATCAGAACATCTCCCGATCATGGAACGGGATTTGATATTGCAGGTCAGGGTTTAGCACAATCCCAAAGTATGGTTGAAGCAATTAAAGCAGCTTTTGAATTGACTAGAAATTCAAAACTGTTTAACGCGCATTAATACTTGTCCAAACTCTACTGGTGTTCCATTTTCAACAAGAATTTCTACAATTTCAGCATTAAACTCTGATTCAATTTCGTTCATTAACTTCATAGCTTCAAGTATACAAATCGTTTGTCCAATTTTAATTTTACTTCCTAAATCCACAAATGGATCCTCTCCTGGAGCTGCAGCTCTATAAAAGGTTCCAACCATAGGAGATGTTACGTCTGTAAGGTCTGAGCGCCCAGGAGGGGCTACCTGAGAGGCTTCAGTATTACTTTTAATAGTAT
Organism: Prochlorococcus sp. AG-670-O17; assembly: GCA_003211315.1. Lineage (GTDB taxonomy): Bacteria > Cyanobacteriota > Cyanobacteriia > PCC-6307 > Cyanobiaceae > Prochlorococcus_A. The sequence continues at coordinate 2,148 of QCTC01000059.1, forward strand.
TATCAGCTTGTGCAGAATGAGAAGTGGTTATTTGCTTCTCAACAGAACTATTTGTTGTCAAATTGTTAGTTGACTGATTCTGACCGAATAAATTTCTTTTTATCTCAAGTTTAAAATCTTCTCCTTCTAGAGAAAATTCTTGAATATCACTTGTAGAAATTTTTTCTATCAAGCGATCTAGGTCATCATGATCTAATTTCATAGCCATTAGTTTTCACGTCCAAGATAACTATCGTTACGGGTATCAACTTTAATCATTTCTCCTACTGAAATAAATAAAGGAACCATAACTTGAGCTCCTGTTTCTAGAATAGCTGGTTTAGTACCCCCACTTGCAGTATCTCCTTTTACTCCAGGATCAGTTTCTGTAACTTTTAAAGTTACAGAGATTGGAAGTTCAACTTCTAAAACTTTATCTTTATAAAAAATCACATTAACCTCCATACCTTCTTTTAAATACTTTGAACCTCTTCCAATTTGATCAGAAGAGAGTCTTGTTTCTTCAAAACTTATCATATCCATAAAAACATAATCACTAGACTCCACATAAGTATGTTGCAGGTTAGACTTTTCAAGAACAGCTTGTTGTACTGATTCTCCAGCTCGAAAAGTTTTTTCGACTACATTACCGTTTCGAACTGATTTTAATTTTGTTCGCACGAAAGCAGAACCTTTGCCAGGCTTGACATGTAGAAATTCTACTACGCGCCAAACTTGTCCATCTATCTCGATAGTGGTACCTGTGCGAAAATCGTTACTGGAAATCATTCCTGTATTACATATCCAAGGATCATAAACCTGTAAGAGTGCTATGCAAAACTTCTTATCAAATCAGAACAAACATTATTTGTTTTTAATTTTAATTTTAATCCAAATTTGCTTCTTAAAACCAGCACAAGTATTAGCTGATTTACCTACTGGAAACGCAGTAAAAGATCCCAACGCAATACTCAGAAATGCTCTCCCTATCAAGCAAGTTGAGCTACAAGAAATTCAACACAAGTTAGAAGACACAAGTGACCTTGTGAGAGGAGGAAGATGGCCAGCTCTTTCAAAAACTGTTACAAAATGTCAATCTTTACTAAAAAAATATAAGAGTCGAATTATTGAAGAATTACCAATTGAAAAACAAAAAGTTGCAGAAAACATATTTTTAAATCTTAAGAATGATTTTAATAATCTTCAAGAAGAAGCTAAATCTAAAGATAAATATTCATTCATAACAACTAGAAGAGAGGCGCTAGATAAAATTGGAGAACTAGAGGAATACTTTTTACCAAAGGAATTTCCTTATTCTATTCCAAGCGAGTTTGACGCTCTTCCTAGATTGCTTGGTAGGGCAAAAGTAAATATAAAAACTTCTAAAGGCGATATCCAAGCAACAATAGATGGATTTAATGCCCCTCTTACTGCTGGTGCATTTATAGATTTATCTTCTAAAAACTTTTACAAAAATTTGCCAATCAATAGAGCAGAAGAATTTTTTGTTCTTCAAACTGGTGATCCAGTCGGTAATGATATTGGCTACATAGATCCTGAAACAAATACAGAGAGACATGTCCCTCTAGAAATAAGAATACCTAACAAAAGCGAAACTTTTTATAATGAAACATTTGAGGAGTTAGGTCTTTATACAGAAACACCAACTTTGCCGTTTGCAACACTTGGAACCTTGGGGTGGTCTCATTCCAGTACAGCTGTTGATGATGGGTCATCTCAGTTTTTCTTCTTTTTATATGAGGCAGAACTGAATCCAGCTGGTAGAAATTTAATTGACGGAAGAAATGCAGCATTTGGCTATGTGATAGAAGGTTTTGAAGTCTTAGAAGAGCTTACAAAAGATGACACAATTATCTCAGTCGATGTTTTGAATGGAATGGATAAACTCAAATTACATGCATAAAGAATTATTAGAGGATATTGGGGAAAAAGAATTAATAAGAAGGCTTGCTGAATTTATGCCTAATAATCAAGTATCAGATGATTGCGCATTCGTTAAAACTACAAATAAAAACCTACTAATTAACACTGATTCATTAGTTGAAAATATCCATTTTAATGATGATACGATTTCTGCTATAGACGTAGGATGGAAAGCGGTAGCATGCAATGTATCTGACTTAGTCTCAAGTGGATGCACTCAAATCATAGGCGTAAATATTGGATTAATAGTTCCATCAAAAACAGATTGGATATGGATTAAAGATTTATATACAGGTATAAGTTTAGCTTTAGAACATTTCGGAGGATTAATTCTTGGAGGGGATTGTTCTATGGGAAAGGAAAAGGTCATCTCTATGACTGTTCTAGGAACACAGGGAGAAATAAAATTACGAAGAAACGCATGCAAACCGAAAGAAATTATCTTGACAACAGGCGTTCATGGCCTTAGCAAATTAGGATT
>QCTC01000060.1 GCA_003211315.1 Prochlorococcus sp. AG-670-O17
ATACACTAACAAGGTCAGTAGATCCACACAAAAGCATAGCTCCTAAAGTTGCCGACAAGACTATTGCGGCGAATTCACCAATTGGACTTCCACTCTGTTCTGTATAACGCCAACTAATGAGTAAAGAAATTAGAGTTGATAGTGCAATAATTGATCTAAATGCAATAGCTAAGTTATCTGAATTAAAAGAGCCAAGGAATGCGCTGTTTACAGGGTTACTCCATTGAAAGGCGAGACTTAAAAGAGAACTGCCTAATGAAATGTAACAAATTACGGGTGCCCACCTAGAAGCAGTTTTTTCGCCGGCAAGATCAACAAGAAGAGTTCCAACAATACCAAGCAAGATGAAGGCTTCTGGAATAATTGCTTGAGCATTTAAATTAATTGTAAAGATTTCGTTGGGCACTTAATTAAATTGAATGTTTGATTGTAAGGATGTAAGAGTTAAACTTACTTGATTATAATTTGTGGGTATGAGTTTTGAAAATCTCGAGCAATATTGCTTGAAGGAGTTTCAATTAATCATAATATGCCCTAATTGATTAAAAAAACACTAATTTTATCGAAATAGACCTTGGATCACACACTTGTTATTGTTGAAAGTCCCACAAAGGCAAAAACTATAAGAAGGTTTTTGCCTCCTAATTATGAAGTTCTAGCTTCCATGGGACATGTAAGAGATCTTCCAAAAGGAGCTGCTGAAATTCCTGCATCGGTTAAAAAAGAAAAATGGTCAAGGATAGGTGTAAACACTACAGAAGATTTTGAACCACTTTATATTGTCCCAAAAGAAAAGAAGAAGGTCGTTAAAGATTTAAAAAATGCTTTAAAAGACGCTACTAAATTGCTATTAGCAACTGATGAAGATAGGGAAGGAGAGAGTATAAGTTGGCACTTAATGCAAATTCTTAAACCAAAAATTCCAACTAAGCGAATGGTTTTTCATGAAATTACTAAAAAGGCAATTAATAAGGCACTAGATGAGACCAGAGAAATTGATATGGAATTAGTTCAGGCTCAAGAAACGAGAAGAATTCTTGATAGGCTTTTTGGATATGAACTTTCTCCATTACTTTGGAAAAAAGTAGCTCCCAGACTATCTGCTGGTCGTGTTCAGTCTGTTTCAGTAAGATTGCTTGTTAACAAGGAAAGAGAAAGGAGAGCGTTTAAAAAAGCCTCTTACTGGGGATTAAAAGCTTCTTTGCTTAAAGATAATATTTCTTTTGAATCTAAGTTATTTAGTCTAGATGGCCAGAAAATCTCCAATGGTGCTGATTTTGATGAAAAGACAGGTAACTTAAAAAAAGGTAATAAAACTCTAATTTTGAACGAAGACAGGGCAAAGAGTCTTCTCAAGACTTTATCTAAGGAAAAGTGGAAAGTCTTAAAAGTAGAAAAAAAACCTACAATTAGGAAACCTGTTCCACCCTTTACTACTAGTACGTTGCAGCAGGAAGCCAATCGAAAACTTCGACTATCTGCAAGAGAAACAATGAGATGTGCACAAGGCTTATATGAGAAAGGTTTTATTACATATATGAGAACTGATTCAGTACATCTCTCTGAACAAGCGATTAGAGCGGCGAGAGAATGTGTAAATTCAAAATATGGGAAAGAATATTTATCAAGCTCAGCTCGTCAATTTAATTCAAATGCAAGGAATGCTCAAGAGGCACATGAGGCTATAAGGCCGGCTGGAGAAGTATTTAAAACTCCAAATGATACAGACCTGTCAGGAAGAGATCTTTCTTTATATGAATTAATTTGGAAAAGAACTGTTGCCAGTCAAATGGCTGAAGCAAAATTAACAATGATTAATGCTGAGATAGAAGTTGGGCAAGGATTATTTAAGTCAAGCGGAAAAAGTATAGATTTTGCAGGTTTTTTTAGAGCTTATGTAGAAGGTAGTGATGATCCAAGCGCATCCTTAGAACAGCAAGAAGTAATTCTGCCTAATTTAACTCAAGGATCTGTTCTAGAAGTTGATAGCAAAGAGGCTACTTATCATGAAACCAAATCTCCAGCTAGATATACTGAGGCTGCATTAGTCAAAGTTTTAGAAAAAGAGGGAATAGGAAGACCTTCTACTTACGCAAGTATTATTGGAACAATTGTAGATAGGGGCTATGCAAATATTTCTTCAAACTCGTTGTCACCTACATTCACAGCTTTTGCTGTTACGGCATTATTAGAAGAACACTTCCCTGATCTTGTTGATACTACATTTACTGCAAAAATGGAATCTTCATTGGACGAAATTTCTTCAGGTAATCTTGAGTGGCTTCCATATTTAGAAACTTTTTATAAAGGTAAAAATGGTCTTGAGGTAAAAGTTCAGAAAACTGAAGGTGATATTGATGGAAAAGCATACAGACAAGTTGATTTTGATGACTTACCTTGTGTAGTCAGAATTGGTTCTAATGGTCCATGGCTTGAAGGAGTGAAAATAGATGAATCAGGAAAAGAAATACAAGCAAAAGGTAATCTCCCTATGGATATAACTCCTGGAGATTTAGATAAAAAGAAAGTTGATCAAATTCTGAGTGGCCCCTCAGATCTTGGTACTGATCCCAAAACTGGTGAGCAAGTATTTTTAAGATTCGGCCCTTATGGACCTTACGTTCAGTTAGGAAATACTGAAGAAGACAAAGCTAAGCCAAGAAGGGCCTCTTTACCAAAAGAGTTAAAAACGGATGACTTGACGTTATCGGAAGCACTAGAACTATTAAGCTTACCAAAACTGCTAGGAGAACATCCTGAGGGTGGAATTGTTGAGGCTGATAGGGGAAGGTTTGGACCATATATCAAATGGATAAAGAATGAAGATGATTCTGAAAATAGATCTTTAAAAAAAGAAGATGATGTTTTTAAGGTTGATCTTAAGCGCGCATTAGAAATCCTCGCGATGCCAAAATTAGGAAGAGGAGGACAAGAAATAATAAAGGATTTTGGAAAAACTAAAGAATTAAGCGATAAAATTCAGATATTAAATGGACGATATGGACTATATATAAAGTGTGGGAAAACAAATGTTTCTTTGCCTAAAGATACTGATATAGAAAAATTTACACTTGATAATGCTTTGGTTTTGTTAGAAGAGAAAATGAAAGAAAAAAAGGGCTCTGGTTTCAAAAAAAATAAAGTAATTAGCAAAAAGAGCTCAAAGAATAAAAAAATTAAAAAATAAATATATATTTTATGAAAAATAAATTTTTTGTTTTGATTTTTTTAATTTTATTGCAATCTTGTTCTGGAGGAAGAATTGGAAATTTTCTTGAATCTAGTTTTCAAAATATTGAAGAGAGAAAAATAAAAGAAGATATTAAAAATGATCTAAAGAATAATATTGTTATCAAGTCTGGGGGGATTGAAGAAAAAAACAAAAATATTGAAGAAGTAAAACTAAAAGATGATATTAAAAATAATTTAAATAATAAGATTGTTATTAAGTCTGGAGGAATTACAAAAAAAAACAAAAATATTGAAAAAGTAATCCTAAAAGATGATATTAAAAATAATTTTAAAAATAAGCTTTTGAAGAAGTCTGATAAGAAATCAAAAAATAAAGATAGATTTCTTGATAAAAATATATCCTCTCAAAATTTAGAATATCAGCCTAAAACATACAAAATTATTTTCATTTTAAAAAATGTAGATCCAAAAGATCCTACTGCAGATTTAAGAACAATTTTAAGAAATTCTGATGTAAATTTTGAAATAGAAAAGATTGAACGTTATTTTGATCCAAAAAATAAAATTATAAAAAGCAATTAAATATTTATACAAAAATTTCATATGAAACTTTCAAAAAAAAATGAGGCACTTAACATAATTGAACCCGCATATTTAGCCTCTCTCTCTTCATTACTTTGGATCGCTTTATATTATTTACCTATAGGAGGAGCGTTGTTGAGATTAATATTACCCTTACCTATAATCTTGCTGCATTTGAGAAGGGGATCTCAAACTGCATTTGAAGGTCTCATAATACAATTTCTTTTGTTATTGATACTAATGGGGCCAATTAGAGGAATTTTATTTTTATTCCCATATGGGATATTAGCTTTTTGGTTAGGTTGGTCTTGGTTTATGAAAAAAAATTGGTGGCTTAGCTGGGGAGTAGGTTCTGTTCTTGGGACACTAGGTTTTTTTATAAGGGTATTTGCATTATCAACTTTAGTTGGTGATAATCTTTGGATAATAATTACAAGAGCAAGTTATGGCCTCATAGATAAATTTATTGAACTATTTAATTTCCCATTCTCACCGTCGTTCAGCATTATCCAATTAGTTGCAATATTATTAATAATTCTTCAAGAAATGGTCTACGTTTTAACCCTACATATACTCGCATATTCTCTTTTCCCTAGATTAAATTCAAATGTTCCTGATCCTCCAAAAATAATCAATG
>QCTC01000061.1 GCA_003211315.1 Prochlorococcus sp. AG-670-O17
TGTTCAGAGAAAAGAATGGGTTAACTTATGAAGCTGGAGTTTATAGCCCTTTAAGAAAACAAAATTCTCCTTTTTTAATTTATCTTTCTGTCTCAAACAAAAATGCTCTTTTAGCATTTGAAATCTTATCCGATTTATGGGAAAAATTATTATCCTCTTTGATTATGGATAAGGATATTAATTTAGCCAAGATTAAATTAAAAAGTTCTTTTCTATCATCCAACCAAACTTTAGATGAAATTTTACAGAGAAAGATCCAATATATTAGTTATGATTTAAAACCCGATTTTGATTATCTTACAAAAATTTCAGAAATAAATTCTCAAGATATTTTGCAAGTAAGTAAAAAATATTTATCAAAACCTTTTTTAAGTGTTTATGGAGACGAAAAGATATGTAATGAAATTAATAGGCAATGGGGAGGGAATTTTTTAAATTAATGTTTTTTCAATCTTGTCAGTATCAATCAAGAAGGATCCTCTTCTAAATTTTATTTCAACAGTATTAGGAGATTTAATAGACATTATTTCTCCAACTTCATCAATAGCAACCAAATCCGGGGGTCTTAGCATCGGCATATTATCAGAAGTTTTAAGATAAGATAACGGGTTTTTTAGTTTAACCTTATCTTGAATATTGAATTCCATAATGGATTTTAAAAAAGGTAAAATAAATCTACTATAAAATTAAGTAGATAAATAACAACGAAATGCGTCGTTTCATTCTAGAATCGAAAAAATTTTAATTAAGAATTAAGTTAATGAATCAGAAAATTAAAACAATAATTCTATGGGCTCTCCCAATAATTTTAGTAATTGCTCTTTCATATCAATTTCTTTCGACAAGTAATATTGATTCATTAAAATCTAATGGTTCTACAATAGCTCCTAAGAATTCTGCAGTAGCAAGAGTGAGTTATGGAAGATTTTTAGATTATATAAAATCAGGAAGAGTTACATCCGTTGACATATTTGATGGAGGTAGAAATGCAGTTGTTGAAACTATCGATTCAGATTTGGATAACAAAGTACAAAGATTAAGGGTTGATTTACCTGGTCTCACCCCTGAATTAATAAATAATCTTAAAAATGAAGGAATAAGTTTTGATGTTCATCCTGTAAGAAAGACCCCACCAGCTTTAGGAGTTTTGGGTAATCTTCTTTTCCCTGCAATATTGATAGGGGGTTTGATTCTTCTAGCAAGGAGATCAAATGGTATGCCTGGAGGGCCAGGTCAAGCTATGCAATTTGGAAAATCAAAAGCTAGATTTGCTATGGATGCAGATACTGGAGTGGTATTTGACGATGTTGCTGGAGTTAATGAGGCAAAAGAGGATTTAGAAGAAGTAGTTACATTTTTAAAAAAACCAGAAAAATTCACTTCTGTTGGTGCGCGTATACCTAAAGGTGTTTTACTGGTGGGCCCTCCAGGAACAGGTAAAACACTTTTAGCAAAAGCCATTGCAGGAGAGGCAGGAGTTCCATTCTTCTCTCTAGCAGGATCAGAATTTGTTGAAATGTTTGTTGGAGTAGGAGCCAGCAGAGTTAGAGATCTTTTCAAAAAAGCTAAAGAGAATAGCCCATGCTTAATATTCATTGATGAAATTGATGCAGTAGGAAGGCAAAGAGGAGCTGGCATAGGTGGTGGAAATGACGAAAGAGAACAAACCCTTAACCAGCTCTTAACTGAAATGGATGGATTTGAGGGTAATAGCGGAATCATTATTATTGCGGCAACAAACCGTCCAGACGTTTTAGATTCAGCGTTAATGAGGCCTGGAAGATTTGATAGACAAGTTACAGTTGATGCTCCTGATATTAAAGGAAGATTATCAATACTTGAAGTTCACTCAAAAAATAAAACTCTTCAGGAAGATCTAACCCTAGAAAGTATTGCAAGAAGGACTCCAGGATTCACTGGTGCAGATTTAGCAAATCTTCTAAATGAAGCTGCAATTTTAACTGCGAGAAGAAGAAAAGAGTCAATAAGTATCTTAGAAATTGATGATTCAGTTGACAGAATAGTTGCAGGAATGGAAGGTTCTCCATTAACAGATGGTAGAAGCAAAAGATTAATTGCTTATCACGAAGTTGGACATGCAATCATTGGTACCCTAGTTAAAGCTCATGACCCTGTTCAGAAAGTAACTGTAATTCCAAGAGGTCAAGCAAAAGGACTTACTTGGTTCACTCCTGATGATGATCAGTCACTTATAAGCAGAGCAAATTTAAAAGCAAGAATAATGGGTGCTCTTGGAGGAAGAGCTGCTGAAGACGTTGTTTTTGGTAAAGGAGAAATAACAACTGGTGCTGGAGGTGATTTTCAACAAGTAGCTTCAATGGCAAGACAAATGGTAACAAGATTTGGAATGAGCGAATTAGGTCCAATTGCTCTTGAAAGTGGTAACCAAGAAGTTTTTGTAGGAAGAGATTTAATGACTAGAAGTGAAGTTTCTGACTCTATCTCCAAACAAATCGATGAAAGTGTAAGAGTTATGGTTAAGGATTGTTATAAGCAAACTTATTCAATAATAAGTAAAAATAGAGAGGCAATGGATAAATTAGTTGATCTTTTAATAGAAAAAGAAACTTTAGACGGTGAAGAGTTTGTGAAAATTTTATCTAAGTTTACACCAGTCCCAGAAAAAGAAAGAACTCCACAAATACTTAACTAAATGTTTCTTATTGGTTTTTTATCTAAGACTACATCTATTAATCCATAATCTACTGCTTCTTGTGGAGACATATAAAAGTCTCTATCAGTATCTTCCTTGATAGTTTCAAGTTCTTTGCCAGTTCTTTCAGATAATTCATTGTTTAATCGTTCTTTTAAATATAAAATTTCATCGGCTTGAATTCTTATATCACTAGCTTGTCCTCTAGCCCCACCAAGTGGTTGATGAATCATAATTCTCGAATGTCTGAGGCTACTTCTTTTACCTTTAGTTCCTGCTGCAAGTAAAAAAGCTCCCATACTCGCCGCGAGTCCAACGCAAACAGTATGTATATCAGGCTTCACGTGCTGCATAGTATCAAAAATGCCTAAACCATCATAAACTGAGCCTCCAGGAGAATTTATATACATATAGATATCTTTCTCAGGATCTTCAGCCTCGAGAAAAAGTAATTGAGCAACAATTCTATTTGCAGTATCACTTGTTACTTGCTCTCCTAAAAATATAATCCTCTCTCTTAACAGTCTAGAGTAAATATCAAAGACTCTTTCACTTCCGCCAGATTCTTCCAAAACTAAAGGGATCATAATAATATTTATCTGTTTATTAGATCTTAACGATATTGACTCAACATACGCTATGGTTATTAAGGTTTACATATAAACAATTGAAAGAAAAATTGACTGTCTCAGATAGCAAAAAGTTATTTCATGAACAATTCCCTTACGTAATTCCTGGTTTATATAAAAGGATAGTTGACGAAATGCTTGTTGAGCTAAATCTTTTAAACCACCAAAATGAATTTATACAAGAGGATCTATTTTGTGTTGGTCTTACAGAAACATTCAAAGAATTAACGAAAGGTTATAAACCCGAGGAACATTTAGTGCTACTTTTTGAATCATTATGTAATTCCTCAAATTTTGAACCTAAAAAAATTAAAGAAGCTGCCAAGAAAACTCTTGAAACCTACAAAGATAAATCCTTAAATGAAATCTCTATTTTATTAAAAGAAAAATCAGAATCTAATCTATACTCCTCAAGGATATTGAATTTAGGCATTTATTTAATTATAGCTAAGGCTAATGATTTTAATGATATTAAGGATTCTGAAAAAAACAAAATCATTTCAGATATTAATAATAAATTGAATTTATCATTTAATAAAGCAGAAAAGGATATTGGAATTTATAAAAGCAGCATTATAAAAATGCAACAAGCCAAAGAACTTCTTCAAGAAGCCAAAAAAAAAGATAAAAAAGAAAAGAACAAATAATCTTAAAATTAAAAAATTATTTTTCTATTCTTCTTTTATCTTTCCAAGAGATATAAGAAATATAAATTACAGCAACAGTAATTAGACTTAGTAAAGTAAAAGATGCAGAAATAAGAAATTTGTTTAAAAAGTCTTCATAGTTAAATGATGAAAAATCAAATATCAATAGAACCGTCACCATTTCTACCCCAAACAACCATAGCAATTGAAAAAGTAAAGATTGCTGCTAAAGCAGCCCAACCTATTTGGAAAATCATCATAATTTAATTAGTAAGCTAAATATAACAGAACATCCAAAAGAATTTTTTAATCTAATGATTTTCCAAACAAAAATTTATCTCTCATAAATAAAATCTATTAAATACAATATATAAAAAAGGAAAATCACCTTGGGAA
>QCTC01000062.1 GCA_003211315.1 Prochlorococcus sp. AG-670-O17
CTCTTTAAATATTTTGCCAAAACCATTGTCTTGATTCTACTTTGTTTTCATATTTTGCTTGAAATTGTACAGGTATGACATTATTCTTTGGTTCAATTTTCTCCAATTTACTTTTTGTCTTAGCAGCATCAAGACTTATCATGAAAATGATTACAAAAATAATAGAAAACATGTAAGCTAAACCTTGGAATGGGCTATATTTATTGCCAATGAAACCTGCAGTTTCTAAGGAAATTGCAGCCGCAATAGTTAGATCGCTTATAGGAACTTGAGACCATTTAATCATCAATAAAAGATTTATCTAAAAGAACGATAAAATAATAAATATAAATTCTCAAGGAGAATGAAATAAATAAAAATAAGATTTGATTATCAAGTAGGTTGGTTGAGGTTATAGATATATCATTTACCATCATCATCTTCAAAAGAGGATATTAAGACATATACTCCAAGTTGTTAAAAAAAATCATTGAAAGATAGAGAATCGTGTCTGTCATATTTATTCCTTTTTTAAAAGGTACGATCGATTTCCACAGCTTCCTCAGTGTTATCATGAAAAACCTAATAATATTCTAAAAAGCTCTAATTATTTACTGAGTGTTTATACGTACCATCTTCCGTAACTCGTCTTTCCTTTACCCGTACTTATTTTAGATCACGACTCTAAAGAACATTAATCAAATATTAGGTTTAAATTCTCCAGAATCAATAAGATTATTAATTAATCGTTCTTTTTCTGATTTAAGATTTTCAAGTGCTGAATTGGTAAATTGTTCTTTTGCCTCGAAGTTAGGTGTTTTAATAATCTTTTTATTAGGTAACTTTTTGCGAGGCTTTGATTTCATTAATTCTCTTAATAGAAATTTGATATTACATGATTAAAGAGCATTTTGAGGTATGAATTTTTACAAAAAATAAATTAATTTTTGTAATCCACAGGTTATGAATATCAACTCACAGCACTGTGGAAAAAACTGTTGAAAATTAGTCGAAAAGTCAATAACCTAATCCTGAATATTTTAAGATAAGACTTCATTAACTTATAAAAGTTATTTACCGCTAGAGCACTGTATTGAGTTGATTTTTTAAAAACATAGGTTGCATTAAGGATTCTTTGATAAAATTCAGTATTTATTCAATTTTTTAACATAAAAAAATTCTGGGCAGTATCCTTAATTTATAATTAAAAAATACTTGTGAAATTTTTCTCGCATTTAATAAAGCCAATATTAAAACTATTACTGGAATTCTCTAAGTTTTTTACAACAACTTACGGAGTATTCTTAAAGTTTTTTCTTCAACTAAATGGAGGTTATTGGGGAAAAATAGGTATTGGACAATATTCAAAAATTGAAAGAAAAAGATTTTTTTATATTTTACCTTTTTATATTCTTTTGGCTTTGTTGTTTGGGCTTCTTTCTCTCATTTATTGGTATTTTGTTGTGCTATTTATCCCCTTTTGGATAGAAAGATATTTAACAGATACTGCTCAATGGAATAATGCTTTTTCTTCCCTAATAGCTTTTGGCATAATCTTTGGTTGGCTTTTATTACTTTCTAAGGCAAAGTAGTTAGAGACTAGGTTACTATTTTCAATAAAAAAAGCTTTTTTTTCTAAATATTTCAAAATCACTTTTTATCAATTCTCATATATCCAAACCAGTCTGGGATATTATTTTCTTCTACAAGATTATCGTTGAATGTTAATTCTATCTCCCAATTTTTTATATTTTTTATAATCTCACAATCGTCTATGCCAGTAAAATTTTTAACAGCAGATATATCGTCTTGATGTTTTTTTTTGCAGCCAATTAGCCATTTTGATATGGCTTTATTTTTGGCCTCTGAAGGACTAGAGGCTACAAAAAGACCAAATTCATGTTTTTCTTGCATAGAGCTTGGATCGTATCCTCCAATATTTACAAACCATAATTTTTTATTAGTGATTTTCTCTTTTTTCAAAATCTTATTTTTTGATTCCCTATTCTCTTTATTTCTAAGATTTATCTTATAACCATCAATAGAATCAATTTTTTTATAACTATCAATATGTAAGCCATTATTAGATCCAAACCAATCATTTCTTAATTGCTCAAAGGTATCCTCAATTTTTGAACCTATAACCCACCTGACATCATGCAGTTCGATATTTGATTTAGGAGATCTACCTCCAACCACAACTAAAAAAAGAAATTTTTCAAGAGGTTTCATTAATCAATCTTAAATCGAAAGCTAAAAAAATAAAGGGTTATCTGGAAGATATGATATAAGGATTATTTCGTTAGCTCAAGACTAATACTTTTTATGGAACTAATTGGAAAATATAAAAATTCAGGATTCGAGGCTGTAGCAGATGGTGTAATATCTTTCTTTGATCGCCGAAAAGACTTACATACTAATGGTATTGCTTTCGGACAAAGCACCTCTTTGAATTCCGATCCAGATAAAGTTTCCACTGATATTAGTCTTGTTTCAATAGATAGATCAGATCCAGAAGCCTTCGCAATCTCTGAAGTTATAATTAGAGGAGTTAATGCAGGACTAAAAAAATATCTTGAGGATCACCCTTTAATTAAAGACTGCTGCCCACAACAATCTTTATTTGTTAACCCAATATTTAATTTACAACGTTATGCACCAGGAGAGGGATTTAAGAAGTGGCATTGTGATTGGACTATTAGTAATGAAGCTACAGAGCCTGTCAATAGAGTCTTAGCTTGGATTCTTTATTGTAATGATGTTAATTCTGGCGGAACAGAATTTCATTGGCAGAATCATCATGAAATAGCTGAGAGGGGAAAACTTATTATCTTCCCAGCAGGCATATCTCATATTCATCGTGGAAGAGTAAACAATACAGAGGTTAAAACTATTGCAACTGGTTGGATTAATGCTGGCAAACTTGAAAACTATATTTCACGCTTAGCGAACTCATAGAATACTAAATATATATTTATTCAACCCCAGAATATGTAAAATTGGTCAAGATTTTTAAGTTCAATAAGTTTCTTTAGAACTAATTATTAGAAATTAAATTACTGTAAAATATTTTTTAGTTAAACCACCCTTTTTTCTTAGCTTTAACTTCTGGGATTGATTTTATCTTTGCTTTTTCATCTGTTCTACCCTTTATAATCATCAAAGGGACAATTCCCCACAACCCTAAAAACAATATCCAAAATACATAAACATTCATAGTTAAAAACAAAATTATTTATATTCTAAATATATTTTCTATTTGTCTGTGGCTTTCTTTTTATACTTCTCTTTGGGATGTATAATCCGATTTAGTTAATTATTTTGAATTTTAAATTTGAGACAGGATATATCGATACAAAGAGCACTTTGAAATTCATTGGTCTTTCTTTAAATCGGAAAGAGTTGAATATTCCTTTGCATCATCAAGAGGTTATTTTAAGTATTCAAAAATTTATTTAAAACTCAAATTTTTTTGTCCTTCTTTATATGTATTAAGTTATTTAATAGATTACTAATATGAATACTAACTTTATTTTGATTACTTTAACGAATAGTATTTTATATCCTAATTTTTCCAAATTTTTTTAGATAAATATATTTTAAAAGGGGCTTATTAAGCCCCCATAATTTTTTCTAAAAGTAATTTTTAATTAGAAAATACCTGGAACAATTTGACCAGTAAAGTAGTAAGCTCCAACAAGAGCAAACATACCAATCATTGCAGCTTTACCGTTAAACTTTTCAGCTTTTTCGGTCATAAATTTTTTGACGAATTCCATAGTTAATTAAGAAGAATTTATAAACATAAACTAATTAATTTAAACTTGCACTTGATGTAGTATTTCCTACCAAAAATAGTCTTTTAAAAGAACTTAATTATTTTTTAATTTAATGGTTAATTTACTACTAAAATAATACTATCTTTTTTTAGAGAGAAAAAATAACTCTGAATAGTCTATTAACATAGATAACTACCAAATCATTTATAAAAATTTAACAATCCTCATATTGTCTTAATGAAGAAGGAATGAATAGAATATAACTAAGTATAAATAACTAAATGCCAGAAAGGACGCAATTAAATATAAATATCAAACCAGACTTATTAAAAAAACTCAAGAAGGTAGCACTAGAGAATAATAGAAAGCTAGTTGAATTGATTAATGAAATACTATCTAATTATATTCATGATATAAAAAATG
>QCTC01000063.1 GCA_003211315.1 Prochlorococcus sp. AG-670-O17
TATCTTTATGCTTTTTTAATTTTATTTGCTTTTGGCTTAGGTCTGGGACTTGTGAGAAATAATTACAAAAAACCCTTGCAGGAAAAAGAAAAAATTGATAAATCATTATCGATAAATGAAAATGTTAATGTTTTTAAGGATGTTTTAAATCAAGAAGATAAAAAAAAAGTTCTCGATAATTCAAAAATTATTCTCTCAGAAACTACAGACAAAATTTCTTTTTCAGTAGAAGAAATTACAACTGCTTCTCCCTCCTTAGGACAACTTAAATACTTAATTAATACTTGGCTTAAAAATAAGAGTGATTTTCTATCAGGGAAAAGTGAAATTAATCTATCAAAGATAGTTCAAAATGACTTGATTAATAGATTAGTGAAGGAAAGGCAACTTGATATTCAAAAAGGTATCTACAAAAATATCAACACTAATATTGAAAATATTCTACTTTTAAGTCAAACGGCATCCAGAATATCAGTATCAGTTGACCTGAAATATACAGAAAAAATATTAAAAACAGATGGTGAATTGGTAAATGAAACAACTTTTACTCCTTTTTTGAAAGTTAAATATATTTTTGGTTTCTCAAATAACTCCTGGAAATTAGTTGACTACATAAGTGGTGTTTAGGATTGGCTTTTAGTATCATTTATAATGTTCAAAGAAATAAGTTTAAATAATGTTTGATGAATTATCTTCACGATTTGAAGACGCCGTTAAGGGTTTAAGAGGTGAAGCCAAAATTAGCGAAAATAATATTGATGATGCTTTAAAGCAAGTTAGAAATGCATTATTAGATGCTGATGTTAGTTTGTCGGTGGTTAAAGAATTTGTTTCAGATGTCAAAGATAAAGCTATTGGAGAAGAAGTCGTAAGAGGTGTTAATCCCGGACAGAAATTTATAGAAGTAGTTAACAAAGAATTAATAAATATTATGGGAAATGAAAATTCCCCATTAAACGAAAAAGAAACCCCACCTACTGTTATTTTGATGGCAGGTTTACAAGGCGCTGGAAAAACAACAGCAACAGGTAAGTTAGGCCTTTATTTGAAGGAAAAAGAAAAAAAGGTTTTATTAGTGGCAGCTGATATTTATAGACCTGCAGCTGTTGAACAACTTAAGACAATTGGTAATCAATATGATTTAGAAGTTTTCTCAGCGAAAGAAAAAAATAGCAAGCCTGAAGAAATAGCAAGTGATGCTTTGAGTTATGCTAACGCAAATAATATAGATACCCTAATTGTTGATACCGCAGGAAGATTGCAAATAGATGAATCAATGATGAGTGAAATGGTTCGAATCAAAGAAGTTACAAAGCCTGATGAAGTATTGCTGGTTGTCGATTCTATGATTGGACAAGAAGCAGCTGACTTGACGAAGTCATTTCATGAAAAAGTGGGGATATCGGGAGCAATATTAACTAAGTTAGATGGCGATTCAAGAGGTGGAGCTGCACTTTCAATTAGAAAAATAAGTGGAAAACCAATTAAATTTATAGGAACTGGTGAAAAAATAGAAGCATTGCAGCCATTCCATCCAGAGAGAATGGCAAGCAGAATTCTGGGCATGGGAGACGTATTAACACTTGTTGAAAAGGCACAAAAAGAGGTTGAGCTTGCTGATGCGGAAGTAATGCAAAGGAAGCTTCAAGAGGCAACTTTTGACTTTAATGATTTTGTTAAGCAAATGAGATTAATGAAGAGAATGGGATCACTTGGAGGCCTAATTAAATTAATACCCGGGATGAATAAAATTGATGATGGAATGATAAAAAATGGGGAAGAACAATTAAAAAAAATTGAATCAATGATTTCTTCTATGACTCTAGAAGAAAAGCAAAAACCAGAGGTCCTTGCTGCTCAACCATCCAGAAGACAAAGGATTGCACAAGGCAGTGGATATCAAGCAAAAGATGTTGATAAAGTACTTGCTGATTTTCAAAGAATGAGAGGTTTTATGAAACAAATGTCAAATGGTGGAATGCCAGGAATGGGTGGAATGCCAGGAATGGGTGGAATGCCAGGAATGGGTGGAGGAAATGGTAATAAATCATTTAAAAAACAAAAATCAAATAAAAAGAAAAAAGGTTTTGGAGATTTATAGTTTATAAATAGCCACCTTCAAATGATATTATTAATTAATCTGTACTAATTTAAAATGATTAAATTGCGCCTTAAGCGCTTTGGGAAGAAAAAAGAAGCAAGTTTCAGGATCGTTGCATGCAATAGTACTTCCAGAAGAGATGGAAGACCTCTCCAAGAATTAGGTTTTTACAATCCAAGAACTAAAGAAACTAGGCTTGACACAGAAGCATTAAGAATAAGGCTTACACAGGGAGCGCAACCTACCGATGTTGTAAGAACTTTACTAGAAAAGGGTGGATTATTAGAAAAGAAAGTTAGACCTTCTATTGCTATTGGGAAGGCAAAATTGGAAAAAGAAAAGATTGAAAAGGCCAAGACCAAAAAAGCTGAAAACGATAGTAAAGAAGCTGAAAGCTAAAAAATTGTTAAATTCATTTTTACATATTAACTAAATGAAAGAAGTTTCCAAAACTGGTCACTTCACAATAGATTTGCCAAGTTCGGATGCTGCCACTGCGTTATCTGGTCCTGGAAATTCTTTTTTAAAAAAATTTGAATCTCTTACTGGTGTCTCCTTAACTATTAGAGGTCTACAACTTGAAATGAATGGAGTAATTTCTAAACTTGAAAGGGCATCTGCATTGGTAGAGCTGACAAGACCAATTTGGGAACAAGGATTAGAAGTCCCAGAAGTGGATCTTAAAGCTGCTCTAAGTTCGTTAAATATAGGAGAATCTTCTTCTCATGCTGAGCTAGGGAAAAAGATTCTAGCTCGTTCAAAAGAAGGAAGATATTTAAGACCTAGAACTATACGACAAAAAGAATATGTTGAATCTATAGAGAACTTTGATTTAACTTTCGCTATTGGTCCAGCAGGCACGGGTAAAACATTTTTAGCAACTGTTTGTGCCGCCAGATTATTAAATGAGAAAAAGATCGAAAAAATTGTTTTAACTAGACCAGCCGTAGAAGCTGGTGAAAATTTAGGATTTCTTCCTGGAGATTTGCAGCAAAAAGTTGATCCATACTTACGACCTTTGTTTGATTCTCTAAATAGTATTTTTGGAACCGATAAAACAAATTCATTAATTGATAAAGGCATTATTGAAGTTGCACCATTAGCATTTATGAGAGGAAGAACATTAGATAATTCTTTGGTTATTTTAGATGAAGCTCAAAATACTACAACTTCTCAAATGAGAATGTTTTTAACTAGATTAGGTGAAAGATCAAAGATGGTTGTTAATGGTGATATTACTCAAATTGATTTAAAAAATGATCAGTTAAATGGTTTGGTAGAAGCATCAAAAATATTTTCTAACACTGAAGGAATAAAGTTTTACTGTTTGGCAATTTATTTATTGAATCATGAGCCTTGTAGATTGGTTCTGGTTTTAAAACCATTCCTGAACCTCCTCCATAAGGCTTATCATCTACTTTTCTATAAGGACCTTCTCCGTATTCTCTTAAATCAAGTAAGTTAACATTAATCAGATTTTTCTCTAAAGCTCTTGTTATGACGCCTAAATTATTTATTAATTCAAAAGCTTTGGGAAATAAAGTAATTACATCAAAATTTATATTACTCATTTAATAATCCACCTCATAACCAAGCTCCACTAGTTTAGATTCTTTTTTTCTCCAATTTGGAACAACTTTCACAAATAACTCCAAGTGAACTGGACCATTTA
>QCTC01000064.1 GCA_003211315.1 Prochlorococcus sp. AG-670-O17
ATTTTTAATGATCTCAATACGTTGATTGATCAGTGGAAACCTGATATTGCTGCGGTAGAGAAATTTTTCTTTTATAGATCAAGCACTACCATTAGTGTTGTTCAGGCTCGGGGAGTTATTATGATGGTATTTGCTTCCAAAAGCATTAAAGTTAGTGAGTACGCCCCTTCTCAAGTCAAGCTTACTATCGCAGGCTCTGGCAAAGCATCAAAGAAGGAAGTTATTGAAGCGGTAATGTACAACCTAAATTTATCCCGTGCACCAAAACCTGATGACTCGGCAGACGCACTAGCCATAGCCCTTACAAAATTAAATGAAGACGGATTTAATTAAATATAAATTATGATTATCTCAGAAAAAAAGAATTTTGAAAGGAAATTTTTTAGAAATTTGAGAAATAAAAGTTCAGCTATTGATATGAGAAAAGTTGCAATCAATGTAAAAACATATGTTGATTCAATTTTTAGAAAAGATTTTAAAAAAAAGTATATAGGAATTTATTGGCCTCTTGAAAATGAAGTTGATTTAAGAAGTCTTGGTCATGAATATTTATTAGCTTTGCCGAGATGTGAAGAAAACAAAAATCTCTTATTTTGTGCCTGGGATAAGAAACAATTATCTAAAGATTTACATGGGATACTAGCTCCTTATTCTTCAAATAAATTAAGTTATGAAAAAATTAGTATGATGTTTATTCCTTGTCTTTCCGTTGATAGAAACTTTATAAGATTAGGATACGGTGGAGGATATTTTGATAAATTAAGGGAAGATAAAAATTGGAGATCTATTCCATGTATTGGTATTTTAACCTCTAATTGTGTAAGCGATAAATTTCTGACTAGAGCTGATTGGGATATCCCTCTATCAGGTTTTATTACGGAAAAAGAAATATTAGTATAGTGTAAATCTAATTTAGTTATTTAATAGTTTTATAACAATGGAAAAGAAAGAAACTTATACAGAATTAAATAAATTAGTAGAGAAACTGAAAAACGCAGAAGATCCCAAAAGAAAATATGAGTTTATTTTATGGTTAGGTAAAAAATTGAAAGTTCCAGATAGTAGCATCTTAATTCCCGAAAATAAAGTTCAAGGATGTGTTTCTGAAGTCTTTGTTAAAGCTAGTTTTCAAGAAGGTAAACTTTTTTGGGAAGGTTATTCTGATGCTTTGATAACAAAGGGGTTACTTGCATTCCTTATCAATGGAATGAATGAATTAACGCCAAAACAAGTCGTTAATATAAACAATAAATTTATAGAAGATACTGGTCTAAAGGCAAGTTTAACCCCATCAAGATCAAATGGTTTTTTAAATATTCTCTTAAAAATGCAGTCTCAGGCAAATGATTTTTTGTCGAAATAATATTATAAAATTGAAATTACAATAAAAGATAACTAATGCAAAAATGTAAAATTGGAATTATTGGTTTTGGAACTGTAGGAAAAGGTATTTATAAAATCCTAAAATCGACAAATGACCTGCATCCAATTTTAAAAGATATAGAAATCGTAGGAATAGCTGTTAAAAATATCAACAAAAAAAGGGACATTGAATTAGAAAATAATCTATTAATAAATGATCCTTATGAATTAATTAATGATCCAAATGTTGACGTGATTGTAGAAGTAATGGGAGGGATAGATATAGCCAGAGATATTATTCTGAAATCTTTAAAGGCTCGAAAATCAGTAGTTACAGCTAATAAAGCGGTAATTGCAAGATATGGGAGTGAAATATATTCTACAGCTTCTAAGAATGGAGTCTATGTTTTAACAGAAGCAGCAGTATGCGGAGGGATTCCAATAATTGAACCTTTAAAAAGATCTCTTAAAAGTAATCAAATAAATAAAATGGTTGGGATAATAAACGGTACCACAAATTTTATCCTTACAAAAATGTCAAATGAAAAAGCTGATTATAAGGCAACATTAGAATTGGCTCAGAAACTTGGTTTCGCAGAATTTGATCCAACTGCTGATGTTGGGGGACACGATGCGGCTGATAAGATTTCAATTCTTTCTGAACTCGCATTTGGAGGTAAAATTAATAGAGATTCAATTAGTACAGAGGGTATAAATCAAATAGATATTAAAGATATTGAATATGCAAATAAACTAGGTTTTGAAATAAAACTTTTAGCCTTTTCTGAAAGAAATGCTATCAACATTAATGATTCTCTTTCCCTAAATATTTGGGTAGGTCCTTCTTTGATCCCCAAATCTCATCCTTTGGCAACGGTTGATGGTGTGAATAATGCCATCCTTATACATGCTGATCCTCTAGGGGAAATAATGTTGTACGGACCAGGTGCGGGAAGTGGACCAACCGCTGCTTCTGTTGTTTCTGATATTTTAAATCTTCAGTCTTCATTTACAAAGGATACGAAATCCATTGATCCATTATTATCTTTTAATTTTTGGAGAGACTGCCATATCATTGATTTTAATCAAATATCAAAAAAAAATTATCTCAGAATTATTTGTTTAGATAGTCCAGGAGTGATTGGTAAGATTGGAGATCTCTTTGGTAAGAATGATGTATCAATAGAATCAATTGTCCAATTAGATGCAAGTGAAAATAAAGCAGAAATAGTGGTTATCACACACGAAGTTTCAAATGGTAAATTTGAAAAATCAAAGAATGAAATAAATGCTCTTTCTGAAGTTGAATTAATTGCTAGCCAATTAAGTTGTATTTGAAAAAAAAAGTTTGCATATCTCTCTTTAGCTTGTTAAACCAAAGAGAGGAAATGTATTTATGTAATGAGTTTTTCAAAATTAGTAGAAGTTAAAAATAATTTTAAATTAAATCCTAATAACAGTTGTAAAAACCTCTACAAAGGAGCGTGTGTGAAAATTAAAAATAGTCAAAAGACATTTCAGGTTGTAGGAATTAATCCAGAGAGTAAAGTTTGTTGGATAAGAGAGTGGCCCTTCGCTTTGGAAGTTAATAAGACATTCTCCTTGGAAATTAATCAAATTACACTACAAACCTATTGCTCTGATACTTTTATTGAAAAGTAAATTTCTTAAAATCAAATGTTATGCACAATAATTTTTTAATAGCTGTATTCGTTTCTTTAATTTCTTTATCACAATATTCTTGCGTTTCTAATAATAAATCCAAAAGAATTATAGTTGCAAGTTCAGGTAAAATTGAATCCTTAGATCCTGCTAGGGCAAGTACTCTTAAATCACTACAATTATTAAGTTCACTTGGTGATACTTTATATGAATTAAATTCTGAAGGAGAATTGATTCCTGAATTAGCATCAGGAATGCCAATTTTTTCAAAAGATAAATTACAAATAATAATTAATCTAAAAGAAAATGTTCTTTTTCATGATGGAACTTTATTTAATTCAAATGCTATAAAGTTTTCTTTTGATAGATTTAAAAGAATCGGAACAATGAATTATATCTTGGGGGATAAAATAAAATCTATAGAAACTCCAAGCGAATATAAGGTAATCATTAATCTAAACAAACCATCAAGTTCTGTTAATGGTTTACTTACATCTATAAATTTGACACCTATTTCCCCTACTTATTATAAAGATTATTCTGATAAATTTTTAAATGATAAATTTGTTGGTACAGGTAAATAT
>QCTC01000065.1 GCA_003211315.1 Prochlorococcus sp. AG-670-O17
AGCCATCTGACAACCCAGAACTTCTTCATGATGAGCTTAAAAGCTTTGTCAGACTTGGAGTTACAAGAGTCTCATCGAAGGAGGAAAGTTTACCTTGCCGTTCAACAATCGCCCTTATAAGGGGTTCGGGAATGGTTATCGATTATGCCGAAGGGACAAGATTAAATGATGGGGGTTCCTACTGCGCTGCTGCATTTGTCGGTACATCATTGAATGAAATTGCTGAATCTGAAAAAACTGAATTAAATAGGGGAAATGCTCTATTTGCTGAAGAATATTTCCGAGCTGGAGAACCTGTGACCCATGATGACTGGTTGCCGACAACAAGGAGACTTAGAGAAAGTTATACCTGGAAAGGTCATGCAAACAGACTCAGAGGAATACGATATGAACTAAGACAAATACTTATTCAAAACCTTTTAACTTCATTTGTTTCTCGTCCTGATGAAGGGCCTGAGATGCTTAGAAGAATGCTTAATCTAGGGAGAGGAATGAAGCAAAAGAAGATTCAGTCAAAGGCTAGAAATTCTTCTCTTGAAGTAGTAATAAATAGAGGTCAATGTTGCTACATAAAGAAAGTTAATGGCTGGAGAATAACTGGAGAATTAGTAAGATCAGGGGATTCAAAAAGATCTGCAAAAGTTCATTTGTCTTTCCAAAGCATTGCAGACAGTGGTCAGGGAGAAATGTGGGGAATAAGTGACCTGCAAATCATGGGGAGCGATAAACATATTTCATATGATGATTCAGATTCAAAAAGATTTGTATTCTCTGCCGAAACACAATTTTCATCAGTTCCTTTTGAGTGCATAGTTAAACCTCCAGCAGGGGTAGATCCTGAAATTGCAGGTTTCAGGAAGGTGGGTTAATTATGCATTTTGTCCCCTGGAGAACAATCGATCTTGATGGAGCATTTAGAATTACTGCTCCTGAAAGTATTTCTGAAGAGGTGATTCAGGAAGTAAGCAATGGAATTATCTTCAAGTTCAACGGCAAACTTGAGAAGACAAAACTAGAAATACTTCTTACAGCTCCGTATGAATGGGAAGAAACCATCCATCCATCAGAGAGGGAGAATCCACCTGTTAAATTTATCTGTCGTTTAATAAGTCGCTCAACTGGAAGAAGAGAAATCATAGACTTGGAAGATGGTGGGGGTGGATTTTTCTTCTCCGAAAGTTCCTACATTCCATTTATGAATGGAGAGGAAGTAAGAGCAGAAGCTCTTCTTGTTAGGACTGAAAAGTTTAAAGGTTCAGATTCAAAAAGTGGATACGCTTCAGAGATGGGTCAGATAATAGGAAGAAGTCTTATCCATACAATTCGTTTTGCAAACGCAGAAATCAGTAATGAGTCAATTTTCGATATAAGGTGGCAATCATTTCCTTCTGAGAGTCGCGATCAATTATGGAGATTAATCCCAAGTGAACCTCCTGTGATTGAAATGAATGAGGATGTAACAGCTTCTCTTAAAAAGCTCTTAATGAGCAAATCTCTAAGAAAAGATATCAACTCTTTACAGAGAGATGTTATTTTCACATCAATCTGTTCCACTGTTTGGACAATGCTGGTCGCAACTGCAATGAACTCCATTCAAAATATTCTCAATACAAACAGCGAACTTAGCAGCGAAGAAGTTATTGAACAGCTCCCACCATCGCAACTCCAGACAATCTCTTTATTTTCTACCAATCTCCTAGAAACAAATATTTGTCCTAACGAAGCCGTTATTGCACTTGCTAATGAGCTTAGATCTCCTGAATCATTTCAAAATTTGATTCTTAAAATGAGTTCAATTATTCAACAGGAAACAAAGATAATGGAATTGGCAGAAATAATGGCAAGAAATTGTAGTTTTGAAGCAGAGAGTTCAAAGATACTTAAAAAAGAGGAGGTCGCATGAGAGAAGAGCTTTTCAGATTAAAGACTCCTTTAATAAATAGTGGACTTATTTCAGCTTTAAGATATCCAGAGTCAATAGGTTTAGAGAAAGTAAAACCCCAAGTAGATCTTACTGACCTCTCAAAACTTATAGATCAACTAATACTTGAGAATATAAAAGGTTCAAACTTGGATGCGAGATTGGTCGAGTGCGTTCATAAAACATTTAAACCGCTTCCTTCTCATGTTCTTACTGATATGAGAATGTGGCATTGGCTATGCGTAATAAGATATCCAAACATTCCCTGGCTTAGATGGAGAGGGAGTATTCCTGTTGACCCTGAAGATGGATTTACGGTTGGCACAGGCAAAAAACATGTTCCCTCTTTAAGATTTCTTGGAACATCTTCAATTAATGGTCATGGGAGAAATACCTTTTCCAGGCTTTTCTTTGCCGCAGATAGGATGATGGATAAAAGTCAATCTGACTATACTCTGGTCAAAAAACTTTTCACGAGTCAAGAACTTCATCTCGGTTTAAGTGACCGAGAATTTAGCTTGATACCCATGATCAATAGAGTATTAACAGAAAAGCTTGTTGAATTGCCAGACAGCAAAGTAAGAATTGCGATAAGAAAACTTAATTCTCTGGGTGGCTCGATATGTCTTGATCTATTAAGTGAAGAACAACTGGAAAAATTAATTGATATTCAGGATAAGGAGGCTGCATGATACATAAGAATGCAGTTGGAAAAATTGATCCACATAGATTAACTCCTGTCAGAGGTCCTTCAACAGAACTTGATCCTCATATTGATTCATGCGAATTTGATGAACTTCCTGGTTATGCAGCGAAAGTTCGTAGTCTTAAAAAGGACCCAAACTTTGCTGTTGATCTTTTTTCCGGTGCTGGTGGTTTAAGCCTTGGGCTTCATCGAGCAAATTTTGATGTAATCCTTGCATGTGACATTCGAAATGATTCAATAATGACTCACAGGCATCATTTTGGTGGTTGTTCATATGAATGTGATTTAAGTAAAAGAAAGGTTGTTAATGAAATTGCTAACAAACTTAACGAATGTGGAGAAATTTCACTTATTGCAGGTGGGCCTCCATGTCAGCCTTTTTCGAGAAATATCAAGTGGAGGAAACATAATGAAGAAGTTTCTGCTCAACATCAGGAACTTAATGAAGATAGAAGAGAATTATGGGAATCATTTATTTCGATAGTTGAGCAGGTAAAGCCAAAAGCTTTTCTAATGGAAAATGTTTCTGATATTGCCCAGGGTGGAGAGCAGGAAATATTCAGATCAATAATCAATAGAGCTGAAAAAGCTGGTTATCGTATAGACCCCAAATTGATCTATGCATGGCAGTATGGAGTGCCTCAACTCAGACCCAGATTATTCATTTCAGGAACAAAGATAAATGAATGTGCTCCGATTAAATGGCCAAAACCTAAATTCAATTCTGTCAAAGAGGCAGTAACACTTGAAGAGGCTATTTCAGATTTACCTCCTTTGGAGGGAGGATGGAACGAAAAGTGGGATGACAAATATAGCTATGAGGGACCGAAAACTGAATATCAGAAATTAATGAGGGATTGGTTGGATATTGATGATGAAATAATTCATGATCACCTGATAAGAAAAGTTAGAGAGGATGATCTGGAAACATTTAAAT
>QCTC01000066.1 GCA_003211315.1 Prochlorococcus sp. AG-670-O17
ACCATTCTTAATCTGATTTGCTACGTTTTTAAGAACATCAGATTGCTTCCTGTAATCTTTATTTGAGTTCCCATGGCTACAATCAATCATAACTTTGTAAGGAAGATTAACTACTTTTAATTCTGAAGAAATACTTTTTACATGTTGATTTTCAAAATTAACTCCTTTAGAACCTCCCCTTAAAACTATATGTCCATCTGGATTGCCCGTTGTATTTACAATAGAGGCATAACCTTGATCATTAACACCTAAGAAATGATGAGATTTTGAAGCCGACTGCATAGCATTAATAGCCGTGCTAAAAGAACCATCAGTACCATTTTTAAAACCAATAGGCATGGATAATCCTGAAGCCATTTCTCTATGAGTTTGGCTTTCAGTAGTCCTTGCACCAATTGCTGTCCAACTGATTAAATCAGCAATATATTGAGGAACAATTGGATCTAGCAACTCTGTCGCTGAAGGGATGCCGCGAGTTGCAAGATAAGAGAGTAAGCTTCTAGCTCTTCGTAAACCTGTATTGATATCATAGGAACCATCCAGATGAGGATCATTTATCAATCCTTTCCAACCGATTGTAGTTCTTGGTTTTTCAAAATATACTCTCATTACAATTTCTAATTTATCATTATATTTTTTTCTAAATTCTTGAATATATTCTGCATATTCCTTAGCAGCTTCAATATCATGAATTGAACATGGTCCTACTATGACTAATAACCTAGGATTATTATCATGCAAAATATTTTGTATCGATCTTCTAGTATTGGAGACAGTATCAGCAGAGGTATAATCTAAAGGTATATCATTATGAAGTTTGCTTGGAGGTATTAATGGACGTGTTTCAACAACATGCAAATCAGATGTTTTTTCTAAAGATTGATTATTGGATGAAGTCGTCATTGATTAATTAAGAAGTTTGAATATTTAAAAAAGCATTTATGAATACTCTCCTTATCAATATTAAAAATAACAATAGATTAGGCATTAAACCTTACAAATGAAGAAATTGGAAACATTGCTCAAAGATTATGCAAATCATGTAGCTGAGAGAGCTACTAAAGGCATACCTCCATTACCACTAAATGCAGAACAGACTAACTGTATTACTAACCTCTTGGAGCAAAACACTGATTACGATAGTGAATATTTACTAGATTTGCTCATAAATAGAGTACCGCCAGGGGTAGACGAGGCAGCATATGTAAAAGCAAGCTGGCTTACGGCAATTGCTCAAGGCGAAAAACATTGCAGATACATTAACCCTGAGAGAGCAATTGAGATACTAGGCACAATGATAGGTGGATATAATGTTAATTCTCTGGTTGAAATACTTAAAGGGGAAAATAGTTTACTAGCTAAAAAAGCAGCAGAGGTTTTAAAAAATATCATTCTTGTTTATGATTCGGCGAATGATATTTATGAATTATCTCAAAATAATATTTATGCACAAGAAGTAGTAAATAGTTGGGCAAATGCAGAATGGTTCAAAAGTAAAAAAGTTCTACAGAAAGAAATTACTTGTCTAGTATTCAAAATTGATGGTGAGACAAATACAGATGACTTATCTCCTGCAGTTCACGCGACAACTCGTCCTGATATACCATTGCACGCTTTAGCTATGCTCGAATTTAAAAAGCAAGATGGATTAGAAATCCTTGATAATCTTAAAAAACAAGAGATCCCAATTGCTTATGTTGGAGATGTAGTAGGCACAGGTAGTTCAAGAAAATCAGCTATAAATTCACTGATTTGGCATATTGGTGAAGATATACCTTTTGTCCCAAATAAAAGAACCGGAGGAATAATAATTGGCAGCAAAATAGCTCCTATTTTCTTTAATACCGCACAAGATTCAGGAGCACTTCCGATAGAGGCTGATGTATCTCAAATGAACACAGGAGATTTAATAAAGATATTTCCTTATGAAGGCGTTATTAAAAAAATTGAAAAAAATACTAATTCTGAAATAGTAATAAGTCAATTCGACTTGTGTCCATCAACTATTACTGATGAAATTCAAGCTGGAGGGAGAATAAATCTCATGATTGGACGGTCACTCACAGACAAGATTAGAAACAAATTAGATTATCAACCTAGTGAAATATTTATCCGGCCAAAAAATCCAAAAGAATTTAATTCTGGTTTTACTCAAGCACAAAAAATAGTAGGTAAAGCATGCGGTTTAAAGGGGGTTCGACCTGGAATGACCTGTGAACCAATTATGACGACAGTTGGGAGTCAAGATACTACTGGGCCTATGACGAGGGATGAACTTAAAGAATTAGCTTGTTTAGGATTCACTGCAGATTTAGTTATGCAAAGTTTTTGTCACACAGCTGCATATCCTAAACCAGTAGATTTGGTTACACATAAAGAATTACCTGACTTTATATCTCGAAGAGGTGGAGTAGCTCTAAAACCCGGAGACGGCATTATCCATAGTTGGCTTAATAGAATGCTACTTCCTGACACTGTAGGAACAGGTGGAGATAGTCATACAAGATTCCCTCTTGGAATTTCATTTCCTGGAGGCTCGGGCATTGTTGCCTTTGCTGCTGCAATAGGATCAATGCCATTAAATATGCCAGAATCAGTACTCGTAAAATTTAAGGGCGATTTATTACCAGGCATAACCTTAAGAGATTTAGTTAATGCAATCCCACTCTTTGCGATTAAAAAGGGACTTTTGACTGTTGAGAAAGCAAATAAAAAAAATATATTTAACGGAAAAATTATGGAAATTGAAGGATTGCCTAACTTAAAACTTGAACAAGCTTTCGAACTAACTGATGCTACTGCTGAACGCTCATGCGCTGGAAGCACAATACTTTTATCACAGGAAACTGTTCAAGAATACATAAGAAGCAATATTTGCCTTTTAGAAAAAATGATTGAGAGCAATTATGAAGATTCAAAGTCAATATCAAGAAGAATTAATGATATGAAAAATTGGTTAAAGAAACCTGAATTAATTCAGCCAGATCTGAATGCCAGTTACGAAGAAATAATTGAAATTGACTTATCTCAAGTTAAACAACCTATAGTTGCTTGTCCCAACGATCCAGACAATGTGAAGGAAATTGTTGATGTTGCAAATACGAATATTGATGAAGTTTTTATAGGTTCTTGTATGACAAACATTGGTCACTACAGGGCTGCCGCAAAAGTTCTTGAAGGTGTGAAAAATTTAAAGGCAAAACTATGGATTTGTCCACCCACAAAAATGGATGAGGAAACTCTGAAACAAGAAGGTTACTATGAAATATTTGAAAATTGTGGTGCGAGATTAGAATTGCCTGGCTGTTCTTTATGCATGGGAAATCAAGCCAGAGTAGATGAAGGATCAGTTGTATTTTCTACTAGTACAAGAAATTTTGACAATAGGCTTGGGAAAAATGCTCAAGTATTTTTAGGGAGTGCAGAATTAGCAGCAGTTTGTGCACTTCTTGGAAAAATTCCTGAAATAGAAGAATATC
>QCTC01000067.1 GCA_003211315.1 Prochlorococcus sp. AG-670-O17
TCTTAAGGTTTAATTTTTGATGAATAAATACGACGTAATAATCATAGGTAGTGGTATTGGAGGCTTATGTTGCGGTTCTATATTGGCCCTAGCAGGTAAAAAAGTTCTAATAGCTGAAGCTCATTCTCAGCCTGGAGGTGTTGCGCATAGCTTTAATATGAGAGGTTATAAGTTTGAATCTGGTCCTTCATTATGGAGTGGTATCGGCAAATGGCCTACGACCAATCCTTTAGGGCAAATACTTAGATTACTTGACGAAAAGGTTGAACTTATTAAATATCGAGGATGGTATGTCAATGTTCCTGAAGGCGAATTCAATTTGGAAGTAGGACAAGAACCATTTAAAGAAAGAATAAGATTATTAAGAGGTGAAAAGTCTGTTAATGAGTGGGATTCATTTGTATCAGGGATAAGACCTCTTAGTCGAATAGTAAGTGAAATCCCGCTCCTCTCTAGTTCACCTGAAACAATTAATTTTTTAGAGATTATAAAATTAGCATCTAAATTCTTACCTAGTATAAAATCATTACCAAAGCTAAATGGTGGTTTTGGGGATATTGTCGACAGTCACCTAAATGATCCTTTCCTTAGAAACTGGGTTGATTTGCTTAGTTTTTTAATAAGTGGGATGCCAATGCATGATACAAATTCTGCTGCGATGGCTACATTATTTGATGAATGGTTTAAACCTGAATCGTATTTAGAATATCCAAAGGGAGGAAGTGAAAGTATAGTAAAGGCACTAGTTGATGCTTTCAAAAGAAATGGCGGTGAACTAATTCTTTCTTCTAAAGTAGAAGCTGTAAATTTTAGTAAAAATATTGCCTCAGGTGTAACTTTAGAAAATGGTTCCAATTTTATTTCGAACTTTGTCGTAATGAATACTGATGCTTGGACTTCCAGAAAATTAATTCCACAAGAATTCCAAAAAAAATGGAGCCCAAAGGCTAAAGATATTAATAAATGCGGTTCTTTTCTTCATATTCATTTAGGTTTTGATGCCTCTGGTCTACAAAATTTACCAATTCATGCAATACACGTTGATAACTGGGAGAGAGGAATTACTGCAGAAAGAAATGTAGCAGTTTTCTCAATTCCTTCTGTATTAGATAAGAGTATGGCACCAAAAGGTAAACACGTCCTGCATGGGTATACTCCTGCCAATGAACCATGGGAAATTTGGAAGAATTTAAAATCTAATGAGTTAGCTTACAAAGAACTTAAAGAGGAAAGATGTTCAATATTTCTCAAATCTTTGAGAAAAATAATACCTGATATAGATAATAGAATTGAGATAAAATTGCTTGGCACTCCTTTAACGCATAAAAAGTATACCAATACTTATTGTGGTAGCTACGGCCCAGCATTATCGGCTGCTAAAGGACTATTCCCTGGATGTAAAACATCTTTTAAAAATTTGCTTACTTGTGGAGCAAGTACTTTCCCCGGAATCGGTATACCTGCCGTCTCAGCAAGTGGAGCATATGCGGCTGAAAAAATCATGGGGAAGAAGGAATATAAAAAGCTTCTTAAAACGATAGATCTTTAAGGCATTCGACAAAGTCGAAAAAATATCTTTAGTTAAGAAATAAGAAGAAAAAAAGTAATTTTTTTTACCGATGATATTCTTTATTTGAATATAACTTTTACTTATAGTTTTTATATGTTTTTCTTATCTATTCCCCAGGCTTGGCACTTAGCTGGTACTTGGTCAGAGCAGCTACCAAACGATTCAAATCTAATAGGAATGAGTCAAACAGAATTGATGATGACTTTGCATTCTATCTTTGTACCACTTTTACTAGTAATTTCATATTTTCTATTTCTAAAAATCTCTAAAAACGAATCAAAAAATGTTAAAGGCTAATTTCTTTTAGAAGAAGCTTTTATTTTGCAGAACTTCTTCTAAAAACTTTTCTTCCAGTAGAAGTATCAACGGAAGTGGAATTACTCTCTTCTTTAGTATTGGAATTACCGTCAGCCTTTTCAATATCGCTTTTATCCATTTCGGCACAAACCCCTACTACCATTGCTGCTTGCAGTTGATCTGGTAAATCCCCAATAGTTAATAAAGCTTTTAAAACTAGCTGAAGGCGAGTTTCCCTATCTATTTCTGGCCTTAGTTTTTTAACCGTATGGGGAAGAAGATAAAATTTTCATTTCTAATAATACATCTGTACTAATAATAGTACAAAAATACCATTTCGCAACCAATTAACTCTGTAAGTCTTTATTTTGATGAAATAAAATTAAAATTATTTATCTTTCTTAATTCTCTCATAAGATTTTTATATATTTCTTGGTATCATCAAAGACAAATTAACCCTTAATTTAAGCAATTCATAACCAATACCCTTAAAAACCCTTTTAGATAGAGAAATTTCTTGAAATTAATATTGACAAGTTATTTTGCCATAAAGCTCCTATAAAAAAATTAAGTTATTTATTTTCTAATGCTTTTAAGTACTCAAAAAAGATTAAAAATTCAGGAAATAGTTGGAAGAATATCCTTAGATAAAGAAGTTACGTTAAAAGAAAGAATATACGTTGAAAAATATGCCAAACACAGCTCGACAATATCTCTTTGGTTAAAAAGAGCAAATAGCATCAGAAGACATGGAAGACAAAGCGAAGATAGTATTAATGGGCTAATTCAATCGCTAGGAATTGATGGATTAGAAAGAGAGAATCATTTCAATCCAAATAAAGATGATATTTCTGACTGGTTTGGAGGTTCACCTGACTGGATTAAAAGGAGCTAGAAAATCATATATCTCTAACTTATCCATGCATTAGAGAATAAATAAACACTAACAACTGATATGATTCCCCAGAAAATCCAAGGGAGTAACTTTATAGGAAACAAGTATTTCTTAGTAAATGTATTCATAAAATAACCTAATATCTAACTAGATTATTTGTAATTTTGAATTTTGAAAATAGGTTTAATTGCTCTATTCACTCAAAATGAATGATATGAATATTAAACAAGTAAATAATGTACTAAATATATAGGAAAACAAGCGTAGTTTATTTCAAGCTCATAAATTAAGCAGCTATCTTTTCATTTTTAACTTCAAAATCAATTTTCTTGATATTTTGTTCATTTGAATTATCCCAATATTTAATTAGCCTTTCTAACTCATTAATTCT
>QCTC01000068.1 GCA_003211315.1 Prochlorococcus sp. AG-670-O17
TAACAGCTGAACAAAATGTTCAAATGGGTGCAGATTTAATAAAAAATTTAACTTATTTACAAAGAAGAGAAGTAGCAAGGAAGTGGTTATCTGCGGTTGGTTTAGAGGATTATAATAAAAAACTGCCAAATGAATTATCAGGAGGGCAGAAACAAAGGGTAGCAATTGCAAGGGCATTATCTGCGAATCCTAAACTTTTACTTGCAGATGAACCTACTTCAGCTTTAGACAGTGTTACTGGAAGAGAAATAGTTTCCCTTTTACGGAAATTAGCAAAAGATCAGAATTGTTCTGTCCTTATGGTTACTCATGATCCAAGGATTTCAGATATGGCGGATAGGATATTAAACATGGAAGATGGTAGAATATTTAATGCACTTAGTGAGCTAAGATAGTTAAAAGAAAAAAGATTTTTTTATGTCAAAGAGAAGAAATTTAAAAAAAGAAAAGCAAGACCGTAATCGTGCATATGCTAGAAAATTCAAGAAAAGAAAGCTTAGATCTGATGGTAGACCAGACGGAAGTAACGTAACTGGGACTGCTAATAATGGCGGAGCGGCTGATTAGTATAACTTTGAATCTTTTATATTTTGAAATTCCTTATATTAAGAAATAAATAATATATGGTTATGAATGTAAGCATCATTATTCCGACTTATAATAGAAAACAAATATTGAAAAAATGCCTTAAGGCTCTTGAGAATCAAATTTTAAACGAGAATATTATTAATTATGAAGTAATAGTTGTTGATGATGGCTCTACTGATGGCACAACTTCTTGGATAAGAAATAATAATAAATTTCTCTCTCATGTCGTATTGTATGAACAAGAACATGGTGGGCCGGCTTTAGGAAGAAACCTAGGTGTAATGAAATCTAAATATGAAATTATCATATTCATTGATAGTGATCTTATTGTTCAAAATGACTTTGTAGTTTCTCATGTTAATAAACTATTATTTTCTTGGAATAAAAATAACAAAAAATGCTTTACTTATGGTTCAGTAATTAATACTTCTAATTTCACAAATCCAGAGAGTGAAAGGTACAAGTTAACTGATTTTTCCTTCGCATACTTTGCGACTGGAAATGTTGCTATTTCCAAAGAATTACTTTTAAATGTTGGGTTATTTGATACTTCCTTTAGCCTCTATGGGTGGGAAGATCTAGAGTTGGGAGAGAGATTAAAAAAAATCGGGACAAAATTAATTAAATGTCCAGAAGCTATAGGATTTCATTGGCACCCACCATTTGATTGTAGACAAATTGAATCATTAATATCCCAAGAAAAAGAGAGAGCAAGGATGGCTTTAATCTTTTATAAAAAACATTCAAACTTGAGAGTTAGATTTATGATTCAATTAACTCCTATTCATATTTTGCTTTGGCAGATAATTTGTCTTGGGGGATTGATAAGTGTAAAAAGATTATTTCCGCTATTAAAATTTCTAGTTGATTCAGGTAGAAATAGAATCGCATTAGAAATTGTTAGGATCCCTCTTAATTTGATTTATGTAAAAGAGCTTAGAAGATTAATTTAAATTTTAAGATTAATCTTAAAAGATATTCTTTTAGGAATTCTCATTATTTGCTATGATAGTTAAAACTAAAAACCACACATCTGACTGTTTCGGGTGATTTAAATATTTAAATTTCCCGTCGGATGGAGGCTAACCCGAAACCTATTTAAACATGGCTGTTGTATCACTATCTGAAATGATGGAAGCTGGTGCCCATTTTGGTCATCAAACTAGACGTTGGAACCCCAAAATGTCCAAGTATATATATTGTGCGAGAAATGGGGTTCATATAATTGACCTTGTCAAAACTGCTTTATGTATGAATAATGCTTACAAGTGGACAAGGAATGCTGCAAAAAGTGGAAAAAGATTTCTTTTTGTTGGTACCAAGAAGCAAGCATCAGATGTTGTGGCTCAAGAAGCTGTAAGGTGTGGTGCTGCTTATGTAAATCAGAGATGGCTAGGGGGTATGCTCACTAACTGGACTACTATGAAAGCAAGGATAGAGAGATTGAAAGATCTTGAAAGAATGGAAAGTAGTGGCGCTATCGCTATGCGACCTAAAAAAGAAGCCGCTGTTTTGAGGAGAGAATTAGAACGCTTGCAGAAGTATTTAGGTGGTCTTAAAGGTATGAGAAGAATACCTGACGTTGTTGTTCTCGTTGATCAAAGAAGGGAATCTAATGCTGTTCTTGAAGCCAGGAAGTTAGATATTTCTTTAGTATCAATGTTAGATACTAACTGTGATCCTGATTTGTGTGAAGTTCCTATTCCATGCAATGATGATGCAGTAAGATCTGTTCAACTTATTTTAGGACGACTTGCAGATGCAATTAATGAGGGAAGAAAAGGTTCTAATGATCAAAGAAGAAATTAATTTCTAATTTTAAACTTTAATAAAAACAAAACATTATCTTTTTAAATGGGAAACATTACAGCAAAACTAGTTAAGGATCTTAGAGATAAGACAGGAGCCGGAATGATGGATTGCAAAAAGGCTTTAAACGAGACAGATGGAAATGTTGAAAAAGCTTTAGAGTGGTTAAGGAAGAAAGGTATAGCAAGTGCAGAGAAGAAATCCGGACGAATTGCTGCTGAAGGTTCTATTGGCAGCTATATCCATACAGGTTCAAGAGTGGGTGTTCTTTTAGAACTAAATTGTGAAACTGATTTCGTTGCTAGAGGAGATATATTTCAATCTCTCTTAAAGGATGTATCTATGCAAGTTGCCGCATGTCCAAATGTAGAGTACGTTTCTATTGATCAAATACCTAACGATATAGTAGAAAAAGAAAAACAAATAGAAATGGGCAGAGATGATTTGTCTGGCAAACCAGAAAATATTAAAGAAAAAATTGTTGAGGGAAGAATTGCTAAAAGACTAAATGAGTTAGTCTTGCTTTCTCAACCTTACATAAAAGATAGTGCACTAACAGTTGAGGACCTTGTAAAACAAACAGCGGCTAAAATTGGTGAAAATATCAAAGTTAGACGTTTTACTAGATATACATTAGGAGAGGGGATTGAAAAAAATGAGATGGACTTTGCTGATGAAGTCGCATCTTTAAAGTCAAACTAAAAAACTTGAACAATAGCATCAGAGGTAGAAATTTAAA
>QCTC01000069.1 GCA_003211315.1 Prochlorococcus sp. AG-670-O17
AATCTTGCTTCTCTTCCCTCGTTGAAGATATCTTTATCTATAGAATCTGACTCTTCAATTACATTGGAATAAGAATTTTTATTCTTTACAAGATTATTATGTAATTTTTTATTATGTCTCTCTTTATATTTTCGTAGTTTTCGACTAAGTTTATTTGAAACCAAATCAATACTTGAATATAGATTCTCTGTTTTTTCTTCAGCTCTGATTATAGTTCCATTAGCAAAAATTGTAACTTCAGCTGTTTGGAATGAAATTCTTGGATTCTTTTCGATTGAAAGGTGTATATCTACTTCTTTAACGATATCCTTGTAATGATGAGTTGCTTTTTCTATTTTTGCCTCAGTATATTCCTTTAGTGCCCTTGTAAGTTCGAGATTCTTTCCATGGATTAAAATTTTCATAATAAATCTAAAAATATTTTCATACTTCCTAAATCTACATAACTATGATTAATAGAACATCAATAATTAAACAACCTGATAAAATTTCATTTTTTCAGGATGTATATCAATTACAAAAAAAATATCAAGACTCATTAATATCAGGTAAATCAAATATGAATTTTATTTGGTTAGGCGAGCATCAACTTTGTTATACCTTGGGAAGAGGTTCAAATATGAGTAACTTGCTTTTCTCAGTAGATGAACAAGATGTATTCAAAATTGATAGAGGTGGTGAGGTTACATGCCATATGCCAGGTCAGTTAGTTACTTATTTAGTTTTAGATTTAAGTAATTTTAATAAAGATTTAAATTGGTATTTAAGAAAAATTGAAAAAATAATTATTAAAACTCTAAGAATTTTTAAAATTGATTGCTCTACCAAAGATGGATTTACAGGGGTGTGGATAGGAGAAAGGAAAATTGCTTCAATTGGTATTGGATGCAAAAGGTGGGTAACAATTCATGGCTTCTCAATAAACATTAACTGCAAATTAGAAAATTTTAATAAGATTATTCCTTGCGGTATTGCGGGCTGCCGAATGGTAAATATGTCTGATTACAATAAAAATGTAGATATAAAAGAAGTTAAGAAAATTGTTAAAAAAATCATTCATGAAGAGTTTAATTTTAATTTTGTATCAGAATAGAAACTTAAAAGATTTGGAAATTTCATTAAGATGAAAGAATTAGCATTTTGGCCTGCAACAAAATCTCTTTCAAAAAATGAAAAATTTACAAGTAAAAGAAAGGGTATAAATAATCTTGATCATGTTGATCAAATATGGGAATACTTAAAATTAAGATGTGGGAATACAATAGCTATTAATGATTTGAGAGGAAAAAATAAAGAAAAATTTTCCTATTCTGAGTTAGCTAATTTAATCACTAAAGTCTCTAATTCTTTTAAAAATTATGGATTAGTTAAAGGTGATGTGGTCACATTAATATCTGAAAACTCACCAAGATGGTTAATAGCTGACCAAGGGTTGATGCGACTAGGAGCTATTAATGCTGTAAGAGGTATTAATTCACCTTCAGTAGAATTGGAATACATAATAGAACACTCTAATTCTGTTGGTCTAATTGTTCAATCTAAGGAAGTCTGGTTAAAATTAAACAAAAAAAATGAATTAAAAAAAAGATTCAAATTTATAATTAATCTGGAAGATGAACAATTTGAAGATCTAATAAATTGGCCTGAATTTATAAAAGCAGGAGAGGAAAATCTTTTAAAAAATAATAGTTTCGAAAAATATAATCATCAGATTAACGATATTGCCAGCATTCTCTATACATCAGGGACAACAGGCAAACCAAAAGGTGTTCCCTTGACACATGCAAACTTTTTACATCAAATCATTAATCTGGCCCATATCGCCGATCCAGAACCCGGAACTTCTGTCTTGAGTGTATTACCTATCTGGCATTCGTATGAAAGAAGTGCAGAATATTTCTTTTTTTCATGCGGGTGTACTCAATTTTATACAAATCCAAAATTCCTGAAAGATGATATTAAACAAGTTAAGCCAGTTGTTATGGCTACTGTTCCTAGGCTATGGGAGGCCATTCATGATGGCTTTTTCTTGGCTTTAAAAAAAATGCCTCCTAAAAAACAGAAAATCATAAAGATCTTGATAAAGAATAGTTCTATTTTTAAAAGAAATTTAAGAAAGATCAGAAATTTAGAAATTAATCAAGTAAGTTACTTAGCAAAAATATCTTTGACAATATCTGTAATAGGAAGATTTTTTATACATAAGATATCTTCTACTTTTTTATGGCCAAGTATTTTGAAACAATTATGTGGAGAAAAACTTAAATTTCCGATCAATGGTGGGGGCGCTTTACCTGAGCATGTAGATTTGTTTTTTGAATCTTTAGGTATAGATGTTCTAGTCGGTTATGGATTAACAGAAACCAGTCCAGTACTAACTTGTAGAAGAAGAGAACTTAATGTAAGGGGATCTTCTGGACAGCCATTGGCATTTACTGAAATTAAAATAATGAATGAAGAAAAAGATAAGATTTTGAAATTTAAAGAGATAGGCAAGATTCTTGTTAAAGGACCTCAAGTAATGAAAGGTTATTTGAATAATATTTCAGCTACTAAAGATGTTTTATCAAAAGATGGTTGGTTTGATACTGGAGATTTAGGTTTTCTTATTAAAAATGGATCTTTGGTTATAACAGGGCGAGCGAAGGATACGATAGTTCTTTCTAGTGGAGAAAATATAGAGCCAAATCCCCTTGAAACTGAGATTCTTAGTTCTGAATTTATTAATCAAGTTCAATTAGTAGGTCAAGATAAAAAATGTTTAACAGCACTTGTCGCTCCAAACATAGAATTAGTAGAAAATAAATTCTTTGAAAATGATATTTCCAAATTAAATTCGAATAAAAAAATTG
>QCTC01000070.1 GCA_003211315.1 Prochlorococcus sp. AG-670-O17
AAATTAGCAATATATCACCAACAGTTATTCCTCTCTCTTTTAAATTCATAACTTTTTAATAATTATTCCAATTATAACTCTATTGTCTATATAATTTTATTTAAATTATTGATATTTTACCTAATATACCCCTTTTCTTTATAACTTAATTGATAAACATTTAAATTATATTT
The DNA here is from genome assembly GCA_003211315.1 of Prochlorococcus sp. AG-670-O17. GTDB lineage: Bacteria > Cyanobacteriota > Cyanobacteriia > PCC-6307 > Cyanobiaceae > Prochlorococcus_A. Next base: position 174 of record QCTC01000070.1, read on the forward strand.
TGATGAATATCTAAGTAAGAACTTTCTTCAAATAAATATAAAAGATAGTTATTTAATAATTGTTGTTCCAGACACTATACGTGATTAAAATAATTCTAATATTAATAAAATAATCGATTCAAAAACTTTTTTTCAGAATATTTAATAACTTTGTCCTCTTAAGATAGTTTTCCTCTTCCCATAAACATGTTGCTTCATCATTATTAATTGGTTTCGCTTCATAAGCAAAATACCATAGAATAAAACCAAGAGGAATTATTAATATTTGCATTTAGTTTAAGTTGACTTAAATTTAATATAGTGCAACACTTATATAATGCAAGTGTCACAATAAATCTTTTTTATGCCTACGCAAAGGAGAAGGATTGGGTTTTTACCAAGATCGGAAGTTCAAAATATAATTGATAAAATTTGTGATCATAATAAATTAAGTCAATCAAAAGTAACTGGGATATTAGTTGAGGAAGCACTTAGCTCTAGAGGTGTATTAAATAGCTCCATAAATAAGTTATCATTTGATTTTACTATTAATAACGGTGATGCTTTATTAACTGCTAACAAAACATTTAACAGTGAAATACCTAAAAATGTAGATAATATTAATTTAGAGCAGGATTCTATCTCAGATGAAATTCAAATGATTAACGACTTTATTGAATTTAAATTTTTTAAAAATATAATGAATAAAAATAAAAGAAAGACAAAATAAAAGTGATACACTTCTTAAAAATGTCTCGAGCGTGACTTGAACACGCGACCTGCGGGCTATGAATCCGCCGCTCTAACCAGCTGAGCTACCGAGACACCTTTTTATTTTAAATCATGACTTGTCTTAATTACAATTTTTACAATTTATTTGTTTATAAGCCTCATATATAGCTATGCCACAAGCTACAGATAAATTTAGACTCCTAACACCTTTTGGATCATTATTTGATAATGCTACGTTGGGCATGAATATTGAAATTAATGCATCACTAGCACTAATAATGTTATTTGGTAATCCAGTGTCTTCTCTACCGAACAATAATATATCGTCTTCTTGAAATCTAAAATCCTTCAAATAAACCCCATTTTTTTTGCTAAAGGAAATAATTCTTCTATTTATTTTTAAATCTTGAAATTTATTAAAGTTAGGATATTTTTTTAATTTTACTAATGGCCAATAATCTAGACCAGCCCTTTTCAAATATTTGTCTTCTAATTTAAAACCTAAAGGTTCAATTAAATTTAATGTGATATCAAAAGCAGCACAAGTTCTTGCAATACTTCCCGTATTTTGGGGAATCCTTGGTTCAAAAAGTGAAATTTCCAATTTCTAAGAAGGTATTTCAATACTTATATTATCTAGTTTTATTGCTCTGCCATTCAATGTAAGCCAATTCTCTTTTGAAAGCTTAGTAATTCTCTTTTGAAGATCTCCAAGCCTTTCAATGTATTTATTACCAATTTCATATTCTGAGACTAAACTCCAGCCTACTTGCTCTCCAACAATTATTGTTGTTTCTATCCTTATTATTAAAAGATCTAAAAGTAAATAAACCATTTTTTCCCAAACCTCATCATTTTCATTGATGCTCTCCATTATAAAACCACCAATCGAATCAATTAGTAATGGGCCGTCCTCAGCTTTTAATGTATTGATTAAATTATTTGTCTCAACTAATCCCCAGGTCTTTGGCCTTCGTTTACGATGTTGAAGTATTTTTTTTTGCCAATTATCATCCTCTGGCCTTTCTTCTGATAAAGCTATGTAAGTTATTTTTTTAACATTTCCTCCTAAATATTCTGCAAATTCACTCTTTCCGCTCTTTGTACCTCCGGTTATAAATATGATATTAGAAGAATTATTATCCTTGATTTCCATACATAATTGTTATTTGGAGAAATACCACCATGTCGCAAGGGGAATAATTGTAGCGGCAACTAATAAGCCAATAACAATATATGTTGATGTTGAGGAACTCTCTGCATCCTCATCTCTCATGGCATTAAAATTTGGATCTACTACAGGGTTATCAATTGATGAAGGTTGACTTTTTTCGTAATTAATAATTGTTTTTTGCTGGCCAACTATAAACAAATCACCAATGTTACTGAAACTTTCTGCATAAGTTCCTATTGGTAGTGCAATGAAAGTACAAACTATTATTACGAATGCAAAAAGCGATTTATAAATAGATTTTTTCATTTTTGTTTTAAGTCGATTATATAATAATAAACTATAAGTCTGAGTTTCTTTGATATATAAATCAAATATAATTATAATAAATAATTTTAAAATTTTTCTTCATGATATT
>QCTC01000071.1 GCA_003211315.1 Prochlorococcus sp. AG-670-O17
AAACCATCATTTATTACATCCTTATCATTAGTATTTGTCTTATCAACTGTTGCTTTTAAGATTGCTGCGGTTCCTTTTCATCAATGGACACCTGATGTTTATGAAGGATCCCCCACCCCTGTAGTAGCTTTTTTATCTGTAGGATCTAAGACTGCGGGATTTGCTTTTGCAATAAGAATTTTAAGCACCACTTTTTCCTCTTTCGATGAACAATGGAAACTATTATTTACAATTTTAGCCATCTTGAGTATGGCCCTAGGAAATATTGTTGCGTTAGCCCAAACCTCAATGAAAAGAATGTTGGCTTACAGTTCAATTGGTCAAGCCGGATTTGTAATGATTGGCTTAGTATCTGGAACACAAGATGGTCTATCATCAGCTGTTTTATATTTAGCTGCATATTTATTTATGAATCTAGGGGCTTTTTCATGTGTAATACTTTTTTCACTCCGAACTGGATCAGATAGAATCGCAGATTATTCAGGCCTTTATCAAAAAGATCCTTTAATTACTTTGGGTCTGAGCCTATGTCTTCTTTCTCTTGGTGGGCTTCCGCCTATGTTAGGTTTTTTCGGGAAAATATATTTGTTTTTTGCAGGTTGGGCTAACCATCAATACCTTTTAGTAGTAGTTGGATTAGTAACTTCAGTAATTTCAATTTATTACTACATCTCGGTTATTAAAATGATGGTAGTAAAAGAACCCCAAGAAGCTTCTGAAATAGTTAAATCTTATCCAGAGATCAACTGGAATGTTATTGGTTTACCCCCTCTTAGAATTGCTTTATATACTTGCATAGCTGTTACCGCTTTGGGGGGAATACTTTCTAACCCTCTTTTCAAATTAGCTAATTCAGCAGTATCAGAAACTCCTTTTTTACAGGATATATTAGCTATAACAAATAGTGTGCTTTAAAAGAGTATTCATAAATGACTGAAAAAGTTGCGACCTTAGAAAAAGTATCAAAACTGTATGGCAAAGATGAACTTATAGTAAAAGCCTTAGATAATGTGAATTTAGAAATTTATAAAGGGGACTATTTGGCTGTTATGGGAGCTAGTGGTTCAGGCAAAAGTACTGCAATGAACATTATTGGCTGTCTAGACAGACCATCTCAAGGTGTTTATAAATTAAATGGAACGCCTGTTAAAAATCTATCCGATGATGAATTAGCTGAGTTAAGAAATCAAAAATTAGGATTTGTTTTCCAACAATTCCACCTTCTCTCAGACGCTACAGCACTAGAAAATGTTCTTTTACCAATGATTTATGCAGGGATAGATCCGATAGAAAGAGAAAAAAGAGCAAAAAATGCATTAGACAAAGTTGGACTTTCTGAAAGAGTGAATAATCGTCCTAATCAATTGTCAGGGGGGCAACAACAACGTGTAGCTATTGCAAGAGCAATCATCAATAATCCTTCAATTTTATTAGCCGATGAACCCACAGGGGCTTTAGATTCAAAGACGACAGATGATGTATTAGACCTTTTTGACAAACTTCATGAATCAGGTATAACTATAGTTTTAGTTACTCACGAAGATGAAGTTGCTAGTAGGGCAAAAAAAATAGCAAAATTTAAAGATGGAAAAATAATTGAATTAAAAATCAAATAAATTTAAAACCTTGTTAATATTTTTTCTTGGATTGCATTATAAATCCTCAAATTCCCATTATTATCTATGTCTTTTATTTCCCAATAGTTTGAATTATAGCCCCTGGGTAAATGTTTTTTTGTAAGATATTTATTTGCGTTATTAATAATATATTCTTTTCTTCCATTACATTCGACAGAGTCATTAATAGTTTTAAGGATTTTTGCAGTCCAGTAACATTCGCATAATTTTTTAGTTTTAAGTATTTCAGATAAAGCAATGCCCTCTAATGGAGTTTTATTTAAAAAATTCATTCCGATACCTATCCTTACATAAATAATTTCTTTTCCTCTTGTTATAACTCTGGGTAGAAATCCAATTAATTTTTTTGAATTAAAAAAAATATCATTAGGCCATTTTAAATCGACTTTTATAGATTCCGTATTCATCATCTCACATAATTTAATTGCAAATGAAAGACTAAATATCTCACTTGAGAATTTTGAGGTAAAAATTGGATAAGCCGCACTTAGCCAAATTCCTCCTTTAGGAGAAACCCATGATCTTGAATGCTGACCAATTCCTAAAAATTGTTCTTTGGCTACTATTGCTCTAGGTTTATATCTCTTGATTGGAGAATTTTGAAGCCAATTTGTTAGTTCGTATTCTGTACTTTTACATTTTAATTTATATTTAAGTTTCCA
>QCTC01000072.1 GCA_003211315.1 Prochlorococcus sp. AG-670-O17
CTTCCAGTGCATTCAAGAAAGCCACTATTTGGATATACCACAATGGTTTTTTCAATAATGGGAATAGTTGTGCTAGGTCTAGTTGTTTGGGCTCATCATATGTTTACAAGTGGTACCCCTCCTTGGATGAGATTATTTTTTACTATTGCTACAGCATTTATAGCAGTTCCTACTGGAATTAAATTTTTTAATTGGGTTGCAACCTTGTGGGGTGGGAAAATATCTATCAATAGTGCAATGTTATTCTCATGTGGATTTATTATAAATTTTGTATTTGGTGGTATTACAGGAGTTGCTCTTGCTCAAGTACCTTTTGATATTCACGTACATGATACATATTTCGTTGTTGCTCACTTCCATTACATAGTTTACGGGGGGACTGTTTTTATTATTTTCTCATCTATATATCATTGGTTCCCAAAGGTCACAGGTAAGTTAATGAGTGAAAAACTTGGGATACTACATTTTGCCATAACTTTTATTGGCTTTAATTTATGCTTTGCTCCTCAACATTGGCTTGGTCTTAATGGCATGCCTAGAAGAGTTGCGGAATATGATCCTCAATTTCAATTTGTTAATCAAATTAGTAGCGTTGGAGCTCTCTTGATGGCTATAAGTACTATCCCATTTTTATTAAATATATTCTTAAGTATTAAAAATGGAGAGGATTCTGGGGATAATCCTTGGAATGCTTTAACTCCTGAATGGTTAACATCATCTCCCCCACCTGTTGAAAATTGGGAAGGGGAAGCCCCTTTAGTTGAAGAACCTTATGGTTATGGGAAACCAATATCTAAAGAAAATTAATCAACAAAAGTCATGACAACTCTAGATAGTTCAAAAGAAATTAAAAAAAATGAAAGAAAGGAAAGTGAACATCACGAAGACTTTAGGATGTTTGGATTAATTACTTTTTTAATAGCAGATGGGATGACTTTTGCTGGTTTCTTTGCTGCCTACCTAACATATAAAGCAGTTAATCCTTTACCGGATGGTGCAATTTATGAATTAGAACTTCCCATACCTACATTAAATACAATTTTATTGCTTGTTAGTAGCGCGACATTCCATAAAGCAGGAAAAGCTCTTCTAAAAAATAGAAATTCTGATACTCAGAAATGGTTAATGGTCACTGCTCTACTTGGGATTACCTTTTTAATATGTCAACTATTTGAATATTTCAATTTGCCGTTCGGACTAACGGATAATTTATTTGCAAGTACTTTTTATGCCTTAACAGGCTTTCATGGTTTACATGTAACTTTAGGGACGTTAATGATATTAATTATTTCTTGGCAAACAAGACCAAAAGAAGGAAGAATTACTAATCAAAATATGTTCCCATTAGAAGCTGTTGAATTATATTGGCATTTCGTAGATGGGATTTGGGTTATTTTATTTATCATTTTGTACCTCTTGTAATAAAGGATTTATTCTTTAAAAATCTATTTTTTATTAACTTGTATTGCCACATTTCTAATTATTAGTAAGAATATATAATAAGAAAAAGCTCATATAATGCTTGTAGGAAAAGAACTTCTCGCTAAATCTAAATTACTCAGTAAGAAATCTGAGGATGAAATAGCAAGAGGGTGCGGCTATGTAGGTCCAAGTGGAAGAGTCTTAAGAAAAAGTTTTTATAGAGCACTTATTGAAGCAAAGGGTTATAAGTTAAATAATAGTGGTGCTGGTAGGGCTGGGAACAGATCTTCAAGAGGGAGGCAAGCAGAATTTAAAACAAAAGTTCATGGCAATGGCAACTTATTGATAGGTCATGCCTATACAAAGAAATTAGGATTAGAGCCAGGACAAGAATATAAAATTGATCTTAAAAAAGATTCTAAAATCATCTCCCTTACTCCATTAAATTAAGAATATTATTTATTCCATCCATTCTCTTTAAGCCAATTTGAAGAGATTTCTTGCGAATAGTTTTTTGAATCTATATTCTTATTAAATTTAAGTAGTTTTTCAACATATTTAATTAATGCATCTCCTTCAAGATTTACACTATCTCCAATTGCTAAATTTTTGAGATTAGTGTTTTCCCAAGTATGTGGAATAATTGCGATCGTAAAAATTTCCCCTTCATTCTCAGATTTTGCAATTGTAAGGCTAATGCCGTTAACGCATATGCTTCCCTTATCTACAATATATTTTGAAAAATTTTTATTTTGCCATTTAATTGATAAAAGCCAAGATTTTTCAAGTTTTTCTATATTTTCAAC
>QCTC01000073.1 GCA_003211315.1 Prochlorococcus sp. AG-670-O17
TCAGATTTGTTAGCTGTTTGTGCAATCTTAAAATGTAATGCAAGTTCAAGATTGAGTATGCTTACGTTTGACGAATGTAAAAAAATTACGGATTACTATGAGAGAAATTCTTAGATGTTCTTCTTTTAAGAAGATGGCACAATAAATTTATTCAATTTCATTTATCATAGAAACTAATGTGCCATGAATTTCATCTTCTGAGATTTCATTTTTAAAATTTATAATTGCAAACTTATCATCATATTTAATTTTCATGAATTGACTGGAAATTTCTTCCAAATAAGCTTCCTTAAATTCTGAAATCTTTCCATAATATTTTAGATATTTATGTACAGATCCAATGTGATCTTTATTCATATGTTTACAAACTCTTTGACTCGTCTTTGAACTAATTATTTTCATTTTAAAATTTAATTATTTTCAGGTTAATATTTTTTTTTCATAATTTAAAGTCTTAATCGCTTTATTTATTAATTCTTTAACCTCATTTGCGTCTATTGCTCTTACTAATTTATTTCGAAGACTTGTGGCTCCTGGAAAATTTTTACAAGTCCATGAAATATGTTTTCTGGCTATTAATAAACCATGACTGCCCTTTTCTTTTATAAGTTCATCCAAATGTTCAATAATCAATAACAATTTTTCTTCAATATTTGGTTCTTTAAAACCTTTAATTTCTTTAACTGCATAATCTATTTCTCCTATTTTCCATGGAGAACCAAGTATGCCTCTCCCAATCATTAAACCATCAGCATTTGTTTTTTTGAAGCAATTAAATGCGTCCTTAGGATTCTTGATATCTCCATTTGCAATTAATGGTATTTCTAAAAGCTCTTTAATTTTTCCAATCATTTCCCAGTCTGCTTTACCTGAAAAGCCTTCTTTTCGAGTTCTTCCATGTAAGGTTATCATTTCAGCTCCTGCATCTTGAAGACTTAATAGAAATTCCTCTATATTCTCTTCTTTATTTTCCCAACCAAGTCTTGTTTTTACTGTAACAGGGACTTTTACAGCATTTGAAACTCTTTTTACTAATTCAATAGCTAATAAGCGATCATTAATTAAGGCACTTCCACCCCCTTTTCTTGAGATTTTTTTTACTGGACAGCCCATATTTATATCAATTAGAAATGCACCTGAATCCTCTGCCAATTTTGCAGCCTCTGAAACAGCAAAGGGCCTATTATCAAATATCTGCACACCTATAGGACCTTTTTCTAATTCAAGTTGTTTTATTTTCTGAGTGCCATATCCATGTTTAAGACTTGTCGCATTAATCATTTCTGTAAATAGTAAAGATTCTGGAGCCCATTTTCTTACTAATTTTCTAAATATTTTATCAGTAACTCCTGCAAGAGGAGACAACATTACTTTACTATTTATTATTCTCGATACACCTTTGCCTCTTAATTTTATAATTGAAGACATTATGTAAAAATTAACTTCTGATATATTTACTATAGATAGAATAATTAACATTCATTTGATTCTGTTTTTTATTCTTAAAAATTTAATTAGATTTCTTTTTATTGTCTTAATTAGTTACTATTTTTGCTAACTTGTATAATATTAAAATTTTTAGGTGCTTTATTTTTGATCCTTTTATTATCAATTTTTCTTCCATTATTTCTTTTTATTTCTCCTAATAATGTTTATGCAATTCAAGGAAGTCTTGATTTGTCCAGTGCTCAAACTTCAGTAGGTAAAAGGTTTGCTAAAGTTTTTTGTGATGCTAAAAATGAGGGATTAGACTCTGAATTTGCAAGTGAATATGCTTTAAATAATACATATCTAAAATTTGTAGCTTTCCCTGATGATGATCAATATTTAGATGACCTTTGGGAGTTTACTTCTAATAATATTTTAGATAACTGCGGAGATAAAATTAATATAAGCGATTTAAAAGAATTAGAAATTTTCTTTAAAGAAGAAGGTATTATTGCTTCAAATAGAGAGCTTTATTTACCTACTTTTGAAAATAATTAGCCTTAATTTTTATGATGTACTAAAGTAAATTCAGAATGTTTGAAATTGATGAATTTTTCAGGTTTAAATTCTCCAGCAATTTTTGTAATATCAGTTATTGTTCTTATAATTTTGGGTCCAAAAAGAGTAGAAAAAGGTTGGTTGTTATTCCAACGTTTATTAAAGTTTCTTCTTAGTAATAAAGAGGAAATT
>QCTC01000074.1 GCA_003211315.1 Prochlorococcus sp. AG-670-O17
GGCTTCCTATTACCAAAACAAGAATTAAAAAATATCCTTATATGGGTGTAGCGACAATGGCATTAGGTGCAATTATATTCTTAGTAAGTGGTGGATTTAATACTATTAGTCAATAGTTAATAATTTTAGTTTTGATTTTTTTTTAAAAGCCTATATCCATCTTTTATCTATTTGGCTTTTATAGTATTTGATTTTTATGAGAAGAATATTAATAAAAAAATAATTAAAATATTCGGATAATATAAAATATTCTATTTGCTTACCATTTAGGTACAGTTACTTGCCAACCAGATGTGATTAATTGTTGGTACTCTTTGCGAGCAGCTTCTATTTTAATTTCTTTTCTAGTTTTCATAAGTGGGGGTTTATCTCCTAATATGCCAACAACAATTCCACTATCAATAAACATATATTCGAAAAACTTATCTTTACTATTTTTATTCTTTGTAAAACGTCTTACTTCTGTCAAGTTAGGGCATATTAACCATGCTTCCTCTGTTACCTTTCTATAGTATTGATCCATAAATTTCCTGAAGGATTAGTAGTTCTTTTATGGAAACATGATTTTCTTCCTCTTGGTTCAGGGCATGGATACTCTTACAAGCCTCTATAGTTTCTAGAATTCTAAAATTAATTTCCTGTTTCATTTTTCTTTTGCCAATTTTTAAAATAATAAATCAAATAATCCCATATCAAAATAGGTTTATATTTCATCTAGTTTAGATTGCATATAAATTAATAAAAATTTGGGTACAGTTTCCTTTGAAATCTAAATCGTCCTCTCAATACCAAAAATCATTTGGATGTTGTTTTTTGTTTAAGAAGATTATAGAATTAGCTTAGTAATATGATATCGGAAAATAAAAAGAAGATTTGAAAAATATTATTAGTTTTTGGTACAAATGTAACTCAAGAAGTGAAAACTTTTACTGTATTAGGACTTAAGGGAGAGGAGGAGGAATTTGATGAAAGGATAGCTAAGAGATCTATTAAATCGAAACTTTATTCATCCGACTGTGCAATATCAATTAGATACTCAATTGAAGTTTTTCAGGATAAATATCTGAGTTCATTAAAAAAATAGATTGTGCCTATATGAAAGAAAATAATTAAAGGGGATTAGAGAGGCAATAAATTTATATCAAAATATGGATTTTTATGGATCTATTAAAGAAGCAATTCCTAATTTGGTTAAGTTGCCTGTAGGCATTGAAATGATAGAAGAAATTAGAAAAGGCAATTAATTAAGAATGCCATTACTTAATTGAATTTCTAATATAAACTTTAAAAGAGATTGAATTAAAAATGTTTAAAAAACTACTTTTATCTTCTTTTTTACTTTTTACTTTAATTGGGATTATCTATCCTACGAAAAAAGAAAAAACAAAGCTATTTGATTATTGTTATTCTCTTGAAAAAATTCTTTTAAGGAATTCAATACAAAAAAGGGAAAATTTCTCTCTTAAATTCAATTCAATTTCAGAAGATATTGCAAAATTTGGGGTTAGTAAAACTAAAGGGGGGTTAACAAATAAGATGATTGATCAATATAAAACTAGTAAAGATTCTCTCATTATAAAACTTATTCCTAATAAGCTTTATTGTTTCTCGGGATATTGGGTAGAGAAGATAAATCCTAGAACTTTTGAATCAATCTTTTATTTGAAAAGTAAAAAATCAATTAATGAATTTATAGACTTGAAAGATGAAGTAGATGGAGTATTAAATGATATTAATTCAGAATATAAGTTCATAAAAAAAGAATTTGAGAATCTTTTTTAATATTTATCAGTGGCTAATTTACTTTTAGTGGAATCGTAATTTTAATTAGTAAGAGAATTAGTTTTTAATCATTTTCTAGTATTTCAGCATAATCAGAACAGATATTAACACTAAACCATTTCATGGCTGACCAATCGTATTTTAGATAAGTACCAGCAGCAACACTAACAAAACATTCATTCTCATACCAACTTCGATAGCTTAAGTTCAAACCAGTTCCTTTTAATCTATTTGATAAACCTTTTCCATATTTTTGAATAACAAGATTAATAGCCTCGTACTCTATTTCTCTTTGTAAATCATCTGCAAAAACTGGTATTGAAACTAAAAATATCGAAGTAAAAAGTAAGAGTTTCATATCAAGAATA
>QCTC01000075.1 GCA_003211315.1 Prochlorococcus sp. AG-670-O17
GGCAAATGCTTCCAAATAATCCAATGTTTACAAAAAATATTTTAGATAAGGCAAAAAAATTAATTATTTTCTCAAAAGGGTTGACTTTATTTTTATCTGATAACGTTGATTTGAAGCTAAAATTTGCTACAGAATTAGCCTCTATTTATGGAAAGCGAGTTCTGCTAGAGACTATTCCATCGCTTAATAACCAAATTTTATGTGCTAGCTATTTTTGGTGGATTAAGAATTCTTATTGTATAAAAACTCCTGAACAAATAATTATTCCGTTACTACCAATCCCAAGCATTGAAGAGCCTATTAATGCTTTTACTGTGTCTCATAACAGAAATCTTTCTAAAGATTGGTTTCGAGAATTTTTACTTCCAGAGGCAATACAAAAATTAGAAAGGTCAATTTCACCATTAAGAAAAAACGCTGGGAAATTAGTAATTCTTGATGGAAGAGCAACTAAAAGAAAATGGGGGAGATTAATTTTACACAGTATTCAACCTTCAAAACAAATAAATTATATGCTTCCTTATGATTAGGTTATTATTCAGGAAATATCTTTAAATATGGGAGAAGCAAAAAGGAGAAAATTGTTAGGTATTCCTCCTAAACAAAACAATACTAAATCTAAATTAGACGAATCACCTAGATTATTTGATTGGCTACCTCTTACTATTAATCAGAGAGATAGTTTACTGAAATTAAGTATAAAAGCTAGTTGGTATGGAATTGGAGGTTTAGTTATCTTGTGGCTAGTTGTCAGATTTATTGGACCAGCTGCAGGTTGGTGGACTCCTGCTGATTCATTATGAAGCTCAAAAAAGTTTTATAGCGATGGTTTATTAGGTATTTTCTTGCTTAGTGTAAGGGCTTTTAAAAGCCTCCATCCTTCCATAAGCCTCTCAAGAGTGTCTCTCTTAAGGTTATTTATCCATTAATGAATCTATGCTACTGACTTGATGTTATTAGCAATCACAGTACTTTCTGGATTGTTATTTAATGCTTTCATCGAATTAGAACTTACTTCAGTACCTTCTGTTAGTTTCGTTTTGACAATGGATTCTACTTTATTTTTTATTTCTAAGTTTTGATCCAACCAGATAATTGTGTTATCTCTTCCTTGTCCAATATTTTCTCCTTCGTAACTATACCAAGCACCTCTTCTGATTATGATATTAGTCTCTTCTGCTAAATCTAATAAGCATCCTGTCGTACTTATTCCTTTGCCGAATAGAATATCAAACTCTGCAATTCTAAATGGAGGGGCTACTTTATTTTTCGCTACTTTTACTTTTGCTCTTATTCCATATTCTTCTGTACCTCTTTTAAGAGTCTGAATTCTCCTAATGTCAAGTCTTACAGAGGCATAAAACTTTAATGCATTACCTCCTGTAGTGGTCTCTGGATTTCCATAGGTAACGCCGATTTTTAATCTTAATTGATTTAGGAATATCACTGTACATCCTGATTTCCCGATATTACCAGTTATTTTTCTCATTGCTTGACTCATTAGTCTTGCTTGGCTTCCTATAACGTGATCTCCCATTTCACCTTCTATTTCTGCTCTGGGAGTTAATGCTGCTACTGAGTCAACAACAACAATGTCTACAGCAGTTGATCTTATGAGTTGATCAACGATTTCTAAAGCCATTTCACCTGTATCTGGCTGCGAAACTAGTAAATTTTCAACATCCACTCCTAGAGAGGCAGCATAGACTGGATCTAAGGCATGTTCAGCATCAACAAATGCTGCTATACCCCCATTCTTCTGTACTTCTGCTATTGCGTGAAGAGTTAGGGTTGTTTTTCCCGAACTTTCAGGTCCGTAAACTTCAACCACTCTTCCTTTTGGATATCCTCCTCCTAATGCCAAATCTAATGTAAGAGCTCCTGTAGATATTGTTTCCACTTTCATTCGGGAGGCATCCCCAAGCCTCATTATTGATCCTCTACCAAAGTTTCTTTCTATTTGTCCTAAGACTAGATTTAATGCTTTGTCTTTCTCGGTAGATGAGGATTCTTTTGAATCTTTTTTTCTTCTTTCTTC